>RFIY01000043.1 GCA_003695505.1 Candidatus Dadabacteria bacterium
GAACTCGGATGAGGATTGCAATTGCGGTCCTCGCGCTTCTGGCAGGCTGCGCGCGACCGTCCGGTCAGGTTCAGTACGGGGATACGGATTCGCTACTGATCGAAGACGTGCGCATCTATCCAGGAGCCGGATCCGCGACCGTCGGGCCGGTGACGGTCGTGGTTGAACATGGTCAGATCAAGGCGATCACGACTGTCGTGCCGCGCGCCGATTCGACGCGACTCAACGGCCGCGGACGGACGCTGCTGCCGGGTCTGATCGACGCGCACACACATGTTGCAGGCTCTTTTGCGTCAACCTGGAAGCCCGAGCTTCCAAACGCCGCAGCCAATCTTGAACGTCTGCTTTATGCCGGGATTACGACGGTGCTCGATCTGGGGGATCCACTGTCGCAACTGAACGATTTGCGGGCGCGCGTACGGCGAGGCGAGCTCGTTGGGCCGGATCTCTATTTTTCAGGGCCACATTTTGGTCCGGCACGAGGTCACCCGGCGGCGGTGGTTCGTCTGATGTTGCCCTGGCCGCTCGACTGGCTGGTGGCTCGCGCCTTCTCGTTCCAGATCGAAACCGTCGAGGATGTCCGCGCCGGGCTGGCCGCGATCGAGCGCTCGGGAGCCGATGTGGTCAAAGTGACGGTGGATGAGTTGCCGGCCGGGGTGCCGGTGCTGTCCGAAGCATTACTCCGCGAAACCGTTGCGGGCGCGCATCGCAGCGGACGCCGTGTGTTTGCCCATATCGGCTCGGTAACCGACGCGCTGCATGCGATTCAGGCCGGCGTCGACGTGCTGGCGCACAGCGTATACAAGCACGCGCTGACGAAGGGCGAAGTGCGGCAGATCGCGGCATCCGGTGTTACGGTCATCAGTACCGTGGGCGTGTTTGATCGAACAGACGAGCTGCTCAATGGCCGTGGCGTGCACTCGTGGACGTCTCTCGAACGGGAGCTTGCTGCACCTGAGACGTTACATGCGCTCGCCGCACTGCCTGTGGAGACGGAAATTCCGGCGCCAATGCGACGTTGGCTGAATGTACTTGCCGCGAGTCGGGCCGCTCAGGTGAACAATGTTGTCCGGCTCTGGGCGGCCGGGGCGCCGATTGCGGTCGGGACCGATTCGGCGATCGCCGGCTGGATCCCAGGCGCCTCGATGCACCAGGAACTGGCGCGGCTCGTCGATGCCGGTATGCCACCGTGGGCGGTATTGCAGGCAGCAACGTCGGGTAGCGCCGCTGCATTGCGACGGCTCGACCGCGGAAGAATCGCGCCGGGGTACCGCGCGGATCTGGTTCTGGTTGACGGGGATCCATTGCGCGAAATCCGGGACACGACGCAGATTGTCGCGGTCGTTCGTCATGGAAAGCTCGTGCACAGAAACGGACCCATTTACTGAGATGACGGCACCTTACAGTGCTTCGGAATTGGCCAGTCTCGTGCGTGCAACGGCTGAACCGATGCCAGCAGGGGATCCCAGGTGTATCGGTTGTAGGTATGATTTGCGATGGCTTCGCGGAAGCGCTCCGCCAGAAACATCCCGACTTCATAGTTGTACGCCGTCAGCAGGTCGCGTGGGCAGATCTTCTGGATCCCTTCCAGGGCAACAAGGGCAGCTTCAGGGCCTTCCTTGAGATACAGTGCTTCCGCGCGCGTGATGTGCCACAGTGAAATGACCGACTCCTGTTGGAGACGGCCAGCTTCCAGAAGCGCAAGCCCCTTGTCGATGTCCCCGTAGCTGACGGGAAAGGGCGGCAGTTTGATGTACATCTTGGCCTGGATGGTCTGAATTGCGCCGAAGAAATAGTCGCGGCTGACCGTGCTGGCGCGATCGAGCAGATCTTTGAACGTGGGCAGCATGTGCAGTGCATTGAGCACGCCGCGGGCCAGACCCTCCAGGCCGTAAAACATGGCGAACCAGAATGGCCCGGCCGGGTGATCAGGCTGCTCACGGGACAATTGCGCGGCAAGTTTCTGAAGCAGCGCGGCGGCTTCGGCACGATCTGCGCCGTCTGGCAGTGACTGCCACCACAGCAATCCATATTGCAGAGCCCAGTCCGCATACACTGGTCGATGCGTGGCCCGGTACTCCAGCCACAGTCGATCGACTGCTGCAAGTGCATCGTCGGGCTTCTCGATCAGGCGCTTCAGCACTCGGTAACGAGCCGGATCCGGAGCCATGGGATTGAGCGCATCGACGCCGCCGATCGTCGCAATGCGCCGTTCGAATTCTGAGGCTGGTGTTCTCGCAAAGGTTGGTTGCGCGTTGGCCGGCAGCGCCGGGCAGACGAGCAGAACCACAACGATGAGCTGGAGACAACGCATTCGGCGACATGATAACGTAAGGAATCGGTGGGCGACGTTTCAGTGACGAATAACCCGGAGGACTCCGATCCGCGTTCTGATTTGCGAAGACAATCGCCTGCTGCGTGAGATGCTGCAAGAGTATTTCGAGCGCACAGGCTACAGTGTCGAAGCGTACGCCAACGCCGAAGCATCACTTGCGGCGGCCGCACGGGCGATGCCCCAGCTCGCGGTCATCGATACGGCTTTGCCCGGGATGAGTGGTCTCGATGCCTGTCGGGCGATCCGGGCGCTGCCCGGCGGCGGTGAAGTGTATATACTTGCACTGACGACGAGGGACGCAGGTGAGGAGCCCGCCGCCGTGATGGAGGCCGGAGCCAACGACTATCTGGTGAAGCCGATCGACCGCAAACTGCTCAGGCTGCGGTTGGGAGTGGCTGCCAGCTTCCTGACCAACCTGCGGCAACGAAACCATGCCCTTGCGGCCCTCGAACGGGCGGATGCGCGGTACAGACTGCTGGCCGAGCACAGCCCGGATCTGGTCTGGCAGGTCGACGCTTCGGGCCGTTTGCGCTATGTCAGTCCAGCCATCGAGCGTTTGCTCGACATGCCGCTCGACGCGGCACTGCAAATGCCGCTCAATGACCTGTTCGTCGACGATGACCAGGACGCGCTGAAGCGTACGCTGTCGAGTCTCCTCAATGGTACGAGCGACGGACCCGCACTGGTCGAACTGCGCGTTCGGCATCCCGATGGCCCGAGATGGACAGAAACGCGGATCCACGTCGCCAGCCGCAGCCCGTTGAGTCTGATTGGCGTGACGCGTGACATCAGTGACCGTCGCAAGGTACAGCAGCAGGCGTTGGAACGACAGTTGATGCTCGAACGTGTCGCCGCTGCCGTGCCCGGCGTCCTCTATTTGTTCGATTTGCAGGCGCAACGTTCCAGATTGTTGTCGGCTGATGCGGACGCGACGTCAGGCCTCCATGAAGAAGCGGATCCATTGCTGGCGCGTATGCATCCGGAAGATTACCTGTCCTGGATGGCCCACGTCGGAGAACACGCAGCCGATCTGGATGAGCATGACGCCTTGCGGTTTCAGTACCGCTTGCAGGACGCCGACGGCGAATGGCGCACATACGAAACGCGCGAAGTCATTTTCGATTTTGATGCAACCGGACGAGTGCGGACTTTGCTTGGCCTGGCCGTTGACCCGTCGGAGCTCTCGGTCCTGGAACGTGAACGCGTTCAGGCGCGGGCGACGATTGCCGCATTGCTCGCCCTCCAGCCTTGCGCGACGATCGTTTGCGATGAACAGGGATGGATCCTCTGGCAGAACGATGCTGCCGCAGAGCTGCTCGGGGTCAGTGAGGCCGAAGCTGCCGAGGGGGGATGGCGTGCCGTGGTCGGTACCGCTGATACCGCGCAGGCCCGACCCGTCAGGCTGATCGACAGCGGTGGGCGAGAACGCGCCACGGCACTCGCACGGATTACAGACGCGGAACTTGACGATGTCCGGGTACGCGTCCTGATGCTCGAAGCCGCACCCGGACCAGGAGCGCACTGAGCGCATCCGGTTGCACAGCGGTAGCATGTAGCACAATACGATCAGATCAGAGAAACCGACAGGAGCAATCGCGATGGCCTCTCGCCGTGACCAGATCCGCATGACGGATGACGAAATTCGGGAATTTCTGGCCAGTCAGAAGACCATGATCCTGACGAGCAACGGCCACGACGGGTATCCGCACCCGATGCCGATGTGGTTCTGGGCCGCACCGGATGGCTGCATCTACTTCGCGACGTATGAAAAGAGCCAGAAAGTCCGCAACATCGAGCGCGATAGCCGGGTCTCTCTGCTCTGCGAGAGCGGTACGGAATATGAAGAGCTGAAGGCTGTTTTCATCAAGGCCGAGGCCGAACTCGTCAAGGACGTGGAGCTGGCTATTGATGTACTGATGCGAGCGGGTATGGGCGGCGATCCCGATCAGATGGCGCCCGAGCAGGCAGCCCAGGTGCGTGAAATGGTTCGGCCACGCGCGGTCAAGCGCGTCGTGATCCGCTGCCGGCCCAACAAGATCATCTCGTGGGATCACGCCAAGCTGGGCGGCACCTACTGAATCGGCGCGTTGCTCAGTGGTCGCGCTCGCGCGTCAGATGGCTGAGCAGCTTGAACGCGGGGTTGTTGATCGCGCCGATCCAGGCAAACAGCAGCGCCTCGAATGACAGGATGGCCACGCCGCTGGCACGGAGCTGCGCGATGGCGGCGCGATGGTCGTCCTTGTGGCGCGCCAGAACGGCGTCCTCGATCACGGCCGCCGAACCTCCTCGCGACTGCCAGTCGAGCGCCGTTTGCAGAACCGAAATATGCGATTCCATGCCGGCGAGCACGAGCCAGTGACGCTTCTGGTCTTCGAGCCACTGGACGATGGTGTCGTCACGTAGAGCCGAGAACGTCGCCCGTCTGAACACAGGTGCGTTGGCCGCGGGACCGGCAACAACAGGCAATGCCGCGCCCAGAGAAGGCATGTCCTGCTCAACGACGGCTGCCGGCACACCGCAGCCGTTCGCGGCTTCGAGCAGTTTCCCGGCTCTGGTGAGGTGCCCCTGTACAAATTTTGCGGGCATCGCGGCAGCCAGATTTTGCTGCACATCGCAGGCGATAAAGACAGATGTGGCGGCGGTCGGCAAAGGGCTCTGGGCAGCATTCATCGGCGGTGTCTCCAGAGGAGGCAAGGTTTGTCAGAAGGGCGCGGATTCGCTACACTGAAATGTGTTCGCGCACGCTGCGGCACCGTTTGGCGGCTCCCCGGTCGCGGCGCTCACGACACCTGACAATACATTCGTAATCGTCACAGGTCGACCTTTCTTCAAGGAGCGTCTTCAGTATGCCTTCTGCAGCCGAAATGATTCAAGTTCCAGCCGATGGCGAAAAGATCACCCTGACCGATGGAACGCTCCATGTTCCGGATCGCCCGATCGTTCCGTTCATTGAGGGCGATGGTACCGGTCCCGATATCTGGCGCGCGAGCCAGCGCATCCTCGACGCGGCAGTCGAAAAAGCCTACGGTGGCAGCCGCAAGATTGCCTGGATGGAAGTCTACGCCGGGGAAAAAGCCTTCAATCTGTTCGAAAACTGGCTGCCCGACGAAACCGTCGAAGCGTTTCGCGAGTACCTGGTGGGCATCAAGGGACCGCTGACGACGCCGATTGGCGGCGGTATCCGTTCGCTCAACGTCGCGTTGCGGCAGATGCTGGATCTGTACGTATGCCTGCGCCCGGTGCGCTACTTCGATGGTGTACCATCACCGGTACGCCACCCCGAGCTGGTCGACATGGTGATTTTCCGCGAAAACACCGAAGACATCTATGCAGGTATCGAATGGGAGCAGGGCACGCCGGCGGCGCAGAAGGTTCTCGATTTCCTGAAAACGGAATTTCCGGAGTCCTACGCCAAGATCCGCTTCCCGGAAAGCTCCGGCCTTGGGCTGAAGCCGGTTTCCCGGGAAGGCACCGAACGCCTGGTGCGCGGGGCGATTGACTATGCGATCCGCAATGGGCGCAAGAGCGTCACGCTGGTGCACAAGGGCAACATCATGAAGTTCACGGAAGGCGCCTTCCGGAACTGGGGCTATGCGCTCGCCGAACGCGAGTATGCGGACAAAAC
>RFIY01000007.1 GCA_003695505.1 Candidatus Dadabacteria bacterium
CGTGAAGGGGGCGACCGGCTACCTCTTTACGCTGGCGAAGGACAAGGAGCTCACGCGCATCCTGACGCGGACAGAGGTTCCGGCGCGGGCCGAATACACAATGGGTCTCTACAATGCGGGTCAATACTACTGGCGCGTGCAGCCGATCGACGAGAAGGGGCTGACCGGACCTTATTCCGCGACCCACTCACTTGTCGTCGGTGCGCCGACAGCGGCCGGGAGTTCGGCAGCGCAGTAATCGGCGCGATCACAGGTCGAATCAGCTACGCCGGCTCCGCTTCTGGAGTCGGCGTTACTTTATTCGTCGTGCCGGGTTTTCGGGCAGAGTTGCTTTTCGCGCACGCCGTCAAACGGCGAGCAGGGAGGCGCGGGGACCAGTCAGGCGGCCTTGTCTTGCAGCTTGTGCCGATGGTCGAGTAGGAGCGCCCGTGCCTCGGTGACGTCGTTGACACGCACCAGGTCGTGCACGATCGGGCGGGTTGCCGACGACCGTTTGAGATACCAGGCAAACTGCTTGCGCATACGGTCGAGACCAACGCGCTCACCCATCTCGATGATTTCGAGTTCGAGGTGCTCAAGGCATACATCGATGCGCTCAACCGGATGCGGGTCAGCCGGGCGTGGTTCGCCGTTCAGGGCGGCGACCAGTCGGCGGATCAGCCAGGGATTGCCCTGAACCGCGCGCGCGACCATCACGCCGTCGCATCCCGTCTCGTCGAGCATGCGCAGCGCATCGCGCTCGTCGAACACGTCGCCGTTGCCGATGACCGGGATCGACACAGCTTCCTTGAGCCGGCGAATAAATTCCCAGCGCGCCGGATGTTTGTAACGGTCGCGGCTCGTGCGCCCGTGCAGCGTGATCGCTTTCACGCCACAAGACTCGAGAATCGGGCCGGCTTCCGGAACCACGATGGTCGATTCGCTCCAGCCCATGCGCATCTTGACCGTGACCGTGGTGTCGCCTGCCGCCTCGACGACGGCAGTCGTCAGTTCACGCATCAGTCCGAGATCCTTGAGTGCCGCGACGCCGGCCCCTTTGCGGGCGACCTTGGGCACCGGGCAGCCGTAGTTGATATCGAGGATGTCCGGAGCAAACCGCTCGATCAGCCAGCGTGCGCTGCGTGAAAGCACTTCGGGTTCCGCGCCGAAAATCTGGATGCCGATCGGTCGTTCGTCTGGCCGGATCTTGAGACGGTCGAGTACCGCCTTGTTTTCGCGCACGATGCCGTCCGCTGCGACGAATTCGCAATACGTCAGACCTGCGCCATAGCGACGCGCGATCGCCCGAAACGGGTAGTCCGTGATCCCGGCCATCGGTGCAATCAGCAGCCGGGATGGCAGCGTCAGGCCGCCGATCCGCAGGCCGGCATCAGTCATCAAGCGAGTCTTCTTCGTCGGGGCCCGGTCGCAGCAGTTCCTGCGCCATAAAGGCCAGGTTGCGCGGATCGAGAACGAGCTGGTAGTGGCCCATCGGCCAGGTACCGATGGGCGCCTTGATGTTGCGCCCACCGGCGACACGCGCCGCCTCTGGCGGGACAACGGCATCGCCGTCGGCGTAGATCGACACGATGTCCGCCTCGGGGACGTCCGGCGCGTTCATCGCTTTGATGATCGGACTGCCCGGTGCCATTTGTCGCGCGGCTTTCCCGCCAAGTCCAAGTTTGGCCAGCACATCGGCCGCGGCTGTTCCACGCACGGGCGAACCCAGCAGCACCGTTCGACGCGTGTCGACGTGCCCGCCAGCACAGCGCACATAGTACAACGCAATTACGCCGCCCATACTGACACCGACGATGTTGATCCGGTCGCTGTCGTACTTCTTCTTCAGATAGGCGGCCTTCTCGCCGACCGCAGCCGCCGAATCGCGAATGTCCTGGGTGTTCCAGCCGGGGATCGTGACGTTGTAGGTGCGAAACCCGTAGCGGCGCAGGGCGAGATGCACGGGCAGATTGGTCGCACGTGTGGCCAGAAAACCGTGAACGATCAGGGTCGGATAGCGAATCATGGTTGCTCTGCAAAATGGTCCGGTTGCGGCGCCAGGGGCGCCTGTCGTATCGTTTCAGTCTACCGTACCGCGAATGGACGCGGCGGCGTTGGCGGTTGAGGTTGTGGACGCGCGGACCAGCGATAAACTCGTCGAACAGATTCGTCGGACTGGCTTCGACCTGGTAGGGATTGCGCCGACCACGCTGCCGGATGCGTGGCGCGCGCGCTTCGAAGACTGGCTCGCACGCGGCTTTCACGGCGAAATGAACTGGATGAAGCGATCGGCCGATGAACGCGCGCAACCTCGCGTCCGTGCGCCCTGGGTGCGCGCGGTGATCGTCGTTGCGCTGGCCTACGATCGCCCGGATCCGGAACCGGGTGGCATCGTGTCACGGATCAGCCGCTACGCGCGTGGGCGCTCCTATCACAATGTGATGCGCCGCCGTCTACGCAAAGCCGCGCGTGTGCTGGAACAGTACGGCGCATCGCGGGTCGCGTTCAGCAGCGATACCGCGCCCGTCGCGGAGCGCGAACTGGCCAGACTGGCTGGTCTGGGCTGGATCGGAAGGCACTCGCTGCTGCTGCATCCCCGCCTGGGGAGCTATTTGTTTCTTGGGACGCTGTTTTGTGACCTCGAACTGAAGCCCGGCGCGCCGATGGCTTCGCACTGCGGAACCTGTACCGCCTGCGTGGACGCCTGTCCAACGAATGCGATCGTCGCAGATGGCGTGGTCGATGCGCGGCGTTGCATCAGCTATCTGAACATCGAACACCGCGGCCCGTTCGATCCGCCGTACGATGCCGACCTGCACGGCTGGCTGCACGGGTGCGACCTGTGTCAGGAAGTTTGCCCATTCGTGGCCCGTGCGCGTCGCGCGGGGCTGGCAGGAGACGAAGCCTTTTCTCCGCGGGAGGTCTGGAGACAGGTCCGTCTCGC
>RFIY01000309.1 GCA_003695505.1 Candidatus Dadabacteria bacterium
CAGCTCGTGATCGACGCCGCGGGCGCGGCATTCGAGATCCGCGAGCGCTACGCCGCTGGCGTCGCCGGCCGCAAGGGCAATCAGGAACAGTTTCTCTGGCTCACGAAGCGCGCGGCCTGATCGCGGGCGCGCCGGTTCGTCTGTCGGTCGGCTTCCGGGTTGCACCCACCGCGACTTTCGATGTCGCACGAATCCGGATGACCCGACGTCGTCGCCCTGAACCCGTCGCAACCGATCAAATGCCTCGCCCTTGAGCACGTCGCAATCTGCCGCACTCCTGGCCCCGGAATTCGCCGCAGGCGGAACGCCGGGGCTTGTCCACCGCGCGGAGCCGTTCTCGTCGGTTATAGCCCCCGACGGCTGGATCCCGGCTCCGGGGCCGTGATGACAGCGATCGCGCCGCTGCGCGGCGGGTGTTGGTTTTGATGGGGTTCCGTCCGCCCTTCGGGCGGCCGGGTGCCTTTTGGTCTTGCGCAAAAGGCACCAAAACGCGCTGGGGCCGCAGGCTGGGCCGCCCCGCCTTCGGCGGGGTTCCCGGTCGATCCGCACCGCGAGACGGGCGAAACAGATTCGGGGTTACGATACCGCTTGTTGGCTGAATGCCTGGGTCTTCATGCCGTGCTGCCCATTCGACGGTTCCGAAATTGCTGTTTCGCGTTCACCGTCTCGCGGCACGACCCGCCCGGCGGCCCAGAGCGGCCCAGAGAGCCTGAGGCTTCCCTGTTCCGGGGAACGTCAGTCCGCTCGTCGACCTGTACTTCGCCACACTCCCAGCGTCGCCCCTGTGGGTCCCGCAACTCACCCCCCCCTCGTCGCCCCGGAATTCGCCGCAGGCGAATATCCGGGGTCCATCCGCTGCGCGACCCGGCCACCCAGTGACTGGGTCCCGGCTCGGGGGCCGTGATGACAGCGATCGCGCCGCTGCGCGGCGGGTGTTGGTTGGGATCGGGTTTCGTCCAGCCCGCGGCCGGCCGGAATGGACCACGGATCAGGTGCGGGGCGACGGAAGATGGGGGCGGCACGAAAGTGCGGCTCGCCGCACTTTTGGCAAAGAGACCAGCTCGCATGTGTTACATCCGTGCATCGAGCGTTGCCCCCACTGCGTCCGCGCGGATGGTTCGCCAACAGGTTCGGTGCGACGTCCCAGGTGAGGTCGCCGGCTGTCAGGATTCCGAAACGTCGACACCGAGCCGTTGCAGCAGGTCCGCGACGCGTGCGCGGATTTCGTCGCGCACGGCACGGAACCCGTCGTCGTCGAGTGTTTTCGGATCGGTCAGTCCCCAGTCTTCGCGAATCTTCGCCGGTATGAAAGGGCATGCATCGCCGCAGCCCATGGTAATGACGGCGTCGTAGCCGTCCTGCGGCACTTCGTCCAGTCCCAGGGAGCGGTGGCCGCGCATGTCGATGCCGACTTCGTCCATGAACTGGATCGCGCGCGGGTTGACCTGGCCGGATGGACGGGAACCGGCGCTGTAGACGTCGACGCGGTCACCGCCGAGCGCGCGGGCGAAGGCCTCGGCCATCTGGCTGCGGTTGCTGTTTTCGATGCAGACGAAGAGGATGCGGGGGCGGGATGCATTCATGCAGGCGTTCCTTGTGGTGTGGCGTCGGGAAAGGTGTCGCGCGTGCGGTTGGCGATGCGAACCAGCGACAGCATCACCGGGACTTCGATCAGCACGCCGACGACCGTGGCGAGCGCCGCGCCCGACTCGAGGCCGAACAGGCTGATGGCGACCGCGACGGCCAGTTCGAAAAAGTTGGATGTGCCAATCAGCGCGGCCGGGGCGGCGATCGTGTGCGGCAGGCGCAATAGCCAGGCCGCAAGATAGGCGAGGATGAAAATACCGTAACTCTGGAACAGCAGCGGAATCGCGATCATCAGGACGCGCCCCGGCTGGCTCGTCAGCGTGTCGGCCTGGAATGCGAACAGCAGCACGACCGTCAGGATCAGGCCAATGACCGAAGCCGGCTTGAGCCGCTGCGCGAGGGCTTCGACCTCGTCGGGTGTGCGTCCACGCTGCGTCAGGATGCCCGCGACCAGGGGAATGACGATATAAATCAGCACCGACAGGACGAGGGTTTCCCAAGGCACGGTCAGATCGGTGACGCCCAGGAGCCAGGCGACGATCGGGGCGTAGGCAAAGACCAGAATCAGGTCGTTGACCGTGACCTGTACCAGAGTGTAGCCGGCGTCGCCGTCGGTCAGGTTGCTCCAGACGAAGACCATCGCCGTACAGGGCGCGGCGCCGAGCAGGATCATTCCGGCGATGTACTGGGCCGCCTCTTCGGCCGGTACCCAGTTGGCAAAGACGTAGCGAAAGAACAGGATGCCGAGCCCTGCCATCGTGAACGGCTTGATCAGCCAGTTGACGACGACGGTCAGTGCGAGTCCAGCCGGCGCCTGGCGGGCGTCACGCAGCGCGGACGGGCGCACGCGCAACATCATCGGATAGACCATCAGCCAGATCAGAACCGCGACGACCAGATTGACATGCGCAACCTCGAGGCTGGCGAGCGCCTGCGCGGCTCCTGGCGCGGCGATGCCGAACCCGACCCCGATCAACATGGCGGCGGCGACCCAGAAAGACAGAAATCGTTCAAACAGTCCCATCGTCTGCCTCCTGTTCCAGCAGGTCGAAAAATCGGCATTCCGTGCCAGGTTCGTGGTTCGAGCAGTCTTGTACGAATGCAGCCAGTGCGCTTCGCATCTGTTCGAGTTCGGCGAGTTTGTGCTCGATGTCGGCGAGGTGTCGGGCTGCCAGTGCCGTTACGCCGCTGCAGTCGCCGTTTGCCGTGCGCTGCAGATCGAGCAGGTCGCCGATCTGCTCGAGCGAGAATCCCAGCTTCTGTGCGCCGAGGATAAAGCGCATGCGCCGCAGTTCGGCATCGCCAAAGTCGCGGTAGCCGCCGTGGTGGGTCGATGCTCCGGAGCGCACCGGGCGCAACAGACCGCGCCGCTCCCAGTAGCGAATGGTGTCGACGGACACGCCGACGGCGGCGGCTGCTTCACGAATGCGCATGCGTTCAGGATAACTCTGGAGTCAGCTCCAGAGTCAAGCGATCAGGCGGCCACGGCGCGGTTCAGGTCGCAGAGGGTCGGATCGTGCGGCGGCCAGTCGCCGCGCATCAGTGCCAGTTTCTCTTCGTAGGCCTGGCGCATTGTGCGTGGCCGCCAGTTCAGGTCGTGTTGCGCGCGATGAATCTGATAGGAACGCCGCACCGGCAGTGGCACAGGGATCTGGACGCGGGGGATCTGGCCGCCGGCCAGCCGCCAGGCGCGAACGTGATCGACGTAATCGACCCGGTTGGGCGGGGCGGCGATGTTGTAGGCTCTGCCGTTGGCGCTGTCGCGTTCGGCCATGCGCATCATGGCTTCGGCCAGGTCACCGGCATAGACCGCCGGGAATCTCCAGTCGAGCGGCTTGACCGCTACCGGGCTGCGCATCAGCTTCTCGAACGCCGCCGAAAAACCGTCGCGGCACCAGGCGCCAAAAATCATCTGCGGTCGGGCGATCGCGACATGGATGTCGGCGTCCGCCGCAATCTCCAGCGCGACGCGCTCGGCCTCTGCCTTCGTCTTGCCATACCAGCGCGTGCGGTTGGGTTTGTCGTCGGACTGCCAGAGCGGGTCGTCTTCGCCGTAATCGTGATCCGGCTTCGGACGATAGACCGAGGCCGACGATGTCAGAACCGCACGCTGCACGCCCGCCTCGGCTGCCGCGGCAAAGACGCGGCGCGTGCCTTCGATGTTCGTTTCGGCGAGTCGCGCCCACGATTGACGACCGATCGAGATCAGCGCCGCATTGTGGTACAAAACGTTGGCGTCCCGCAAGGCCGGCGCAATCGTCGCCGGCTGCGTCAGGTCGAAGCGGCGTAGCTCCAGATTCGGGTGCGTGAATGCCAGCCCGTTGTCAGGATTACGGGCAAGGGCGACGACGTGCGCGCCGCGCTCGAGCAATACTCGGACGAGGTAATGGCCGACGAATCCGGTGGCACCGGTGACGGCGACGGTCTGGTCGCGGAGGCTGAACATGATTCATACCAGTTTAGCACCCGATCCGCCGCCGTACACATATGGCTGCGGATGGTAGCCGGCGAACGCGCGGTCTCAGCCAGCGGCTACGCTGGTGGCCTCCGGCGAATGACGGACACGGCCGGCGTGGACGATGTGACTGTGCAGTGGGTCGGCGAGCAGGTCGACCAGTGCGCGTCCGGCTTCGATCAACAGGTCGATGTCGAGGCCCGTCTCGATGCCCATTTCGTCCACCAGGGCGGCGAAGTCCTCGCTGCTGGTGTTCCCGGTCGGCCCGCTGACCTGAATCCGTTGTTCCGGCGGTCGGCCGCCAAGGCCTCCGAGTGACGTGTCAACGATGCGTACGCCCATGTCGAGCGCGGCGAGGCTGTTGGCGATGGCCGCGCCACGCGTGTCGTGGAAGTGGGCGACGGGCATCAGGCCGTCCAGCTCCGGCAGCACACGCGAAAAGAAGTGGCGCACCTGGAACGGGTTGGCCATGCCGGTCGTGTCACCGAACTGGATTTCGGTTGCTCCGATCAGGCGATAGTGCCGCACCAGGTCGAGGACCCGCTCGACGGGCACGTCGCCGGTGTAGGGGCAGCCGAAGCTGGTCGAAATGCTGCCGATGATGCGGATACCGCTGCGCTGCGCGATCTCTGCGGCGCGACGATGTTCCTGGATCGTTTCCTGCGTGCTGCGCCGCAGATTCTTGCGATTGTGCGCCTCGGAGGCGCTGACAACGATCAGGGCGGCGTCGGGCCCGGCGCCGTACTGTGCGGCGACGGCGGCGCGTTGCATGCCCTTCGCGTTGGGGACGAACGCGATCAGTTCGGCGTCCGTTTCTTCGCGCAACCGCTCGAGCACGGTTTCGGCGTCGAAGAACTGCGGAATGATCTTCTCGGGTACGAAGCTGGTTGCCTCGATCCGGTCGAAGCCGGCCGCGATGATCCGGCGCAGGATGGCCAGTTTCTCATCGGTTGTCAGGACGCGATCGATGGACTGGATCCCGTCGCGTGCAAAACACTCGGTCAGTGTGATGCGATCGGGGATTCCACGAATCAGACCTATCGGAGCCATGATGCTTCTCCTTTGCGGACCTTTGCCACGGCTCCATGTGTACCATGGAGGCACGCTAATCAAGGTGCATCTTTCCGATATGCCTCACTTAGAGGCATATCTAAGAGAGGCTCAGGTTCTCCAGCGGCGCGCTGGCTTTCTGGCACAATGGTTCACGAATACAGAGCCCGCACAGGTCAGAGCCATGATTCCCTACGCCGACGACAATCCGACCAGCCGCCCACCGGTCATGACGCGGGCGCTGGTCGTGATCAATATCGCCGTATTTTTGTTCATGCTGCCGCTGGGACAGCGAGCCGTGTTTGAGTTCGGAATGATTCCGTGGGAATTGTTCACGGGACGCCGCCTCCCGGACAGCCAGTTGCTGGGATGGCAGGCGATCTTCACGAGCATGTTCATGCATGGTGGTTTTCTGCATCTTGCGGGCAACATGCTGTTTTTGTGGGTCTTCGGTGACAATGTCGAAGATGCGATGGGTCGGGGGCGCTACCTGATCTTCTATCTGTTGTGCGGACTGGCGGCTGCCGGCTCCCAGCTCGCCGCGATCCTGGTCAAGGCCGGACCTCCGCCCGACGCCGCAATTCCGCTGTCCACGCTGCTGATGTTGCCGCCAACGCCTGATCCGACGCGCATGTGGTATGTACCGATGGTTGGTGCAAGCGGGGCGATCAGTGGTGTGATGGCCGCCTATTATGTACTCTACCCGCACGCTCGTGTGCGTTTGCTTGTGCCGATTTTCTTCATTCTGACTACGATCGTTGTACCGGCGGCCTTTGTGATTGGCTACTGGTTCATTATTCAGGTCGTCGCAGGCCTGGCCGATCCTGGTTTTGGTGGTGGCGTGGCCTGGTGGGCGCATATCGGCGGATTCATCGGGGGCCTGGCGCTGCTGCAGCCGTTTCTGAGCCGGCAGGCGCGGGAGCAGTTGCGACTGCGGCGGCGCTGGCGCAAAATCCAACGGGGCTTCTGATATGAAGGTCGCACTGGCGCAATGTAACCCGCTCGTCGGCGATCTGGCCGGCAATGCCGACCGCGCCTTTCGGGCCTGGCGACAGGCGGTTGATCTTGGCGCGGATCTGGTCGTGCTGCCGGAACTGTTCCTCTGTGGCTACCCGCCGGAGGATCTGCTGCTGTTCGATGCGTTCATCGACGAGGCGGAGGCCGTATTGCACGACCTTGCCCGACGCATCGGAGAGGTGCCGCTGCTAGTCGGAACGGTGCATCGTCCCGGACCGGATCGCCTGATCAATGCCGCGGCATTGTTGCGTGACGGCGCGATTCATGCCGTCGTCGGCAAGACATGCCTGCCCAATTACGGGCCGTTCGATGAAAAGCGCTATTTCGAGCCGTCGCCGCCGACGGCGCCGATCGAGCTCAACGGCCTCAAGATCGGTGTCACGATCTGCGAAGATCTCTGGCGCGACGGTCCGGCCGTCGAGCTGCTGCGCAACGAAGATGTCGATGTGGTGCTGAACCTGTCGGCCTCGCCCTATCATCGCCGCAAGTACCAGCAGCAGCGCCGACCCGTGTTCGAGGGGCGCGCCTGGGAATGTGGTGCGCCTGTCCTGGTCTGCAATCTTGTCGGCGGGCAGGACGAACTCGTCTTCGATGGCCAGTCCTTCGTGGTGGCGCCGGACGGCCGCGAAGTCGCACATGGCCCTGCATTTCGCGAGGCGATCGTACTTGTAGGCGTTGGTTCAGCCGTTGAGCAAATTGGCACCTACGATCTTGACGGCATGCAGATCGACGTGAATGACGAGCTGCCAGCCGAGCAGGAGCTTGCCGATGCGCTGGGACTCGCGTTACGGGACTATGTCGAAAAGAACCGGTTTCCGGGCATTCTTGTCGGGCTGAGTGGCGGCGTAGATTCGGCCCTGGTTGCCGCACTGGGTGTCCGTGCGCTTGGCGCCGAGCGCGTGCGCGCGACGAGTATGCCGAGCCGGTTCAACAGCGCCGGCACGCGCAGCGATGCCCGGGCGCTGGCCGAAGGCCTGGGGATCGCCTTTGACGAAGTGCCGATCGAGCGTGTGTTCGAGACGACGCTCGATGTGTTGCGGCCGTATTTGGGCGATGAGGCCGACTGGGGGACGACCGCCGAGAACATGCAGGCGCGGATTCGCGGCCAGTATCTGATGGCGCTGTCGAACCGCTATGGCCTGCTCGTTACGGCGACCGGCAACAAGAGTGAGCTCGCGATGGGGTACGCGACCTTATACGGAGACATGGTCGGTGGCTACGCGCTGATCAAGGATCTGACGAAGACGTGGGTCTACCGGGTCACCGACTACCTGCGTGTCCAGGAAGGGATGCCGATTCCCGAAACGATTCTGACCCGTCCACCATCGGCGGAACTGCGCGAAAACCAGACGGACCAGGATTCATTGCCGCCATACGATTTTCTTGATCAGGTTCTCGAGCTGTACATCGAGCACAATCGCAGTCCGCGCGAAATCGCGCAGGAACTGGGAGACATCGAACTCGTCCGCCACATCTGCCGGGCTGTCGATCGTAACGAATACAAACGGCGTCAGGCCGCGCCGGGGCCGCGTGTGACCGAGCGCGTCTTTGGCAAGGACCGGCGGATGCCGATCACTCAGCGCTGGATCAGCTCGTAGCCGTCGCGACCCTTGCGCACGCGGTTGCGCTGTTCGAGCACATCCAGGTAGCCCTGCATCGTCATGATGGCGAC
>RFIY01000310.1 GCA_003695505.1 Candidatus Dadabacteria bacterium
GATCTGGACGGCGAAGCCGATGTCCTGCTGAACCTCGGAGACCTGTTCGAAGGACTCAACGACGCACTGAACACCGACTTCGGGTTTACGCTGACGCCGAGGTTTCAGACGAATGCGACCTCGCCGACGACCGTGCTGCTGCGTACGGATGGCTCGATGTTCTTGCGTAGCGCGGCCGATGATTGCGTTGGGCCGGATATCGATGCCGGATTCCTCTATACGCTGCTCGAAGCGGACGGTGTGTTCGGGCACGATCCTCCGACGCTGACGCTGGCGCCGCCAGGGCAGACTGCACCGGCCCAGTTCATTCTGAGCCTTTCGGACGATTTTTTGAATCAGATCCTGTTCAATGGCTATCGGACTGGCCTCGGGTGCATTTTTCTCGATCCGCTGGCGTCTGGCCTGGCAACCGATGTCGTCGAGCTGTTGACGACCGACAGCCTGAAATTGTTCGTTGGTGACTGGCTCGAAGAGCAGTATCCGAACGCGCCCGTCGGCTTGCGGTTCCGCCTGCTCGAGCGACCCTGGGCGCGCATCCCGGCAGACGATCAATATCATCTGGACGTACATCTCCCGTCCACCCAGATCGACCTGATGGTCTTCGACCATGGGCGCTGGGTGCGCCTGATGGGCGCCCAGGCGGCCTTTGGCTTGAAGGCTGCGTTGCTCGATGTCAGCCTGACCGGGTCGCAATTGATCAAAGCCGAGTTCGATTTTTCGGTGTCAAGTACGGTCAACTACGCCGAACTGGCGCCAACCAGGCGCGAAGATCTCGAGACCATTCTGCCGACCGCCGTCAGCCTGGCTGAAGGCGCCGTCGCCGACCTGCTCGACGCACCGGCCGGTGACATTACCGATTGCGTTGGCGGCCTCGACTTTTCGGACTTCGATGCATCGCCGATCGGGATCGATGAAAGCGGCGCCTTTGCCCACTACCTGGGGGCATGGTTCAGTTTTTCAGGAAGCGTCGACCTGGGGCAGTTGTTCGAATGCCTGCTCGGTGCGCCGCTTGTCGCCGACGACACGACGAGTGCAACGACCACCGCGACCGGCGCGCCGTTCCTGGCGCCGCCATTGCGACTGGCGACAGGTACCCATTCGTACGCGGCAGACGAACTTGCGGGCGCGCCGGTACAGGCATGGCGCTTCGAACCCGGGTTTGTTCATGACGCACATGAGCCCGTGCCGGCGCTGCCGATCGGGGTTCGACGCTGGTCGTGGCAGGATTCATCCGGAGCCTGGCATGCGTTGCGGCTGGTCGGCGGATACGATGCGCCGCGCTGGCAGGCGGAGCGGACGCCGACCGGTTGGCGGGTTACGGCAGATCCGGGACTCGGTGTGTCGAGTACGCCCCAGCTCACATATGTCGTCGATGAAAAGCTGGTGCGCACGGGGCAGGGGGCGCTGCTGCTGACTCAGGTGGACGCGCGCCGTGCCGGGACGCTGCGGTACCAGGACGACTTTGGACGCACCTTCGAGAAATCGATCAACGACGTACTGCCCGCTTCGCCTTCGGGCTGCGCAACCGGGAACGGGCAGGGCGGCGTGGCCGCCGGACTGTTGATCGCGGCAGGCTGGCTCCTGATCCAGCGCCGACGGGTGTCGCGCACCTGATGAACGAACCCGATCGCCTGTTTCGCACGCGGCCCCCGACGGGGCCGTTCGTATTTGATTCGGACGTGGCCCGCGTTTTTCCGGACATGATCCGGCGCTCGGTTCCCGGATACGCATTGATGCTCGAAGGAACCGCGGTTGCCGCGGCAACCTATTGCAGAGATCACACCACGGCGTGGGATCTGGGCTGTTCACTTGGCGCATCGACCCTTGCGATCGACCGAGGCGCCGGGCAGCGAGAGATCAGGATCGTCGCCGTCGACCGCTCGCCCGCGATGGTCGAACGGGCGCGGACCTGGCTGGACGATGCGGGGGTATCACGCAGGGTCGCGCTACGCGTCGGCGATGTGCGCGACGTTCAGCCACGCAATGCCTCTCTGATCGTGCTGAACCTCGTGTTGCAGTTCGTGCCGGTGGCGGAGCGCCTGCCACTATTGCGCCGGCTGCGCGCGGGACTCGTCCCCGGCGGCGCGCTGGTACTGACCGAAAAGATTGCGCCATCACCAGCGGATGCGGCACATCTGCGCAACTGGCACGCCAGTTTCAAGCAACTTCAGGGCTACAGTGAACTCGAGATTTCGCGAAAGCGCACCGCGCTTGAACGGGTTCTTGTTCCAGAATCGCTGGAAACGCACCACAACCGACTTCTGGCCGCGGGGTTCGCCCGTCCGGTGCTCTGGATGCAAGCCTTCGAGTTCGTGTCGTGGATGGCCGAGGCGCACGAACGGTGACGCTTGACTGGTCCAGGATCGCCGCCGGATCGATTCGCGACGATCTCGTGACCCTCGCTGGCCAGAGATTTGCGGCGCATGGGCGACTCGACGAGTGGCGCGACCTGCTTGCTACACTGCCCACGGATCGGGCATCGACGTGTGAACTGGCCAGCGATACGATCCGCATTGGTCGTGCGGACGACCTTGATCCGCAAGAACGCAGGAAACTGGAGGGGCAGTTACGGCAACTGATACCCTGGCGCAAGGGGCCATTCGACATTTTTGGCATTACGGTCGACGCCGAGTGGCGCAGCGACTGGAAGTGGCAGCGCGTAATGAAGGCAGGCATCGACTGGAAAGGAGCGCGTGTCTGCGACGTCGGCTGCGGCTCCGGGTATCACCTGCTCCGGGCCGTCGGTGCGGGCGCCACATGCGCGGTCGGGGTCGAACCGATGACGGTTTTTCAGGTCCAGTTTGCCGCGCTCGAACAACTGGCCCGTCCGCACGTCTGGCCGGCCGTCATGTTGCCGGTACGCGACGACGCGCTCCC
>RFIY01000044.1 GCA_003695505.1 Candidatus Dadabacteria bacterium
GGAAACGGGCAGGACTCAGCATGACCCGCTATCCATCCATTCTAACAACCGGCGCGCCGAATCCCAACACCATTCGTACGCTGTCGCCGTTCGCAGAATCGGCGCGCGCGTGGTTTAATGAACGTCGCTTAAAGCCCGGTGGACTCCGGACAAACGCCCCAAACGACGTGGAGGACGACCAGAATGAACTCGACAATCCTGCGCCCGCTCGCGCTGAGCCTTTTTCTTCCCCTTGCCGCCTGTGGCGGAGACGATCCGTGCGCGGACTATACAGGCACCGGCAACTGTGTCGCCGTATCCGTTGACCGCAACGACCCGACGACATCGATCAAGACCGCCCTTCTGTCGGCCCAGCCCGGTGATGTCATCCAGTTACCGGAAGGTCGCTTCGAACTGGCGACAGAACTCTCGGTCAGCAAGGACGACATCACGATCCGCGGAGCCGGACGTGACAAGACGATTCTGGACTTCTCCGGCCAGGCCGCAGGCGCCGGATCGGCGGGGATCAAGGCCGAGTCCGTGAAAAATTTCACCGTCGAGGCGCTGTCCGTGGTCAACACGTCCGGAGATGCCATTGTTGCGATCAACTCGGTCAATGTCACGTTTCAGAATCTGCGCGTCGAATGGGAACGGGGCCCGGATCCGGACAACGGACTGTACGGACTGTACCCGGTTCGCAGTCGCAACGTTCTGGTCAAGGACAACCTGATCCGCGGCGCAAGTGATGCGGGTATCTATGTTGGTGAGTCGACGAACGCCGTTGTCGTCGGCAACAATGCCTGGGAAAACGTCTCTGGCCTGCAGATCGAAAATACGGTCAATTCAGAAGTCTACAACAACACCGTCACCAACAACACGCTCGGCCTGTTCATTTTTGACCTGCCCAACAAGCTGCACAACAAGAACGGTGGCCATCACCTCGTGTACGACAACGTGTCGCGCAACAACAACCTCGGAAATTATGCCGACGCCTCGCAGATCTCCGGCGACGCGCCAGCCGGAACCGGCATTCTGGTGATGGCTACGCGAAATGTTGAAGTCCGCAACAACACGGTCGAAGACAACTCTGGCATCGGCATCGGTGTGGCCAGCTATTTTTCGACACTGCGCCCGATCAGCGACGACCAGTACTACCCGTACCCGATATCCGTCTATATCCACGACAACACCATCATCGGCGGTGGCGACAATCCGAATATCAAGCGCCTCGACGGCGGCTTTCAGGACATCGGCCTGGCACTCGTCGCGCTGTTTGGTGACGACGACGTGGCAGACCTGGTGTTCGATGGCGTAGTCACCGATACCGTCTTTGCTGGCGGCACGACGGAAAACCCGCAGGCGATCTGTTTCAAAGACAATACGGCCGACGGCAACCCGGCCACATTTGCCAATCTCAACTTTGAGCAACTTGGCGTGGAGGACCCTGAACTCACATTCGACGAATTGCTGGACAACCTCGATTCGAGCATCATCAAGACCTACGAAAACACCAGTAATCCGTTCGCCTGCGAAGGCAAAATCGTCTCGGGCGTGACCTTCACCGACGAGTAAAACAGATGCAACGGACGTTCCTGATCTTGTGCAGCACGCTGGCCCTGTGCGCCTGCAGCAGCAACCCCGGTTTTTCCGGCGCACCGCGCTCGCCGCTGGACGGCGGCCCGGTCGTGGCCACGCTGGATGGAAACCATCAGGTTTACCGCAAACTGTCCGACTATCGCATGCTGGCATTCGAGGACGGTCAATTGGTGACCAATGATGGTGTCGTCCCCTACGACCTGAACACGCCGTTGTTTTCGGACTATGCGCTGAAGTTCCGCACGATCTGGGTGCCCGAGGGTCAATCTGGCAGCTACACCGACGATGGGCCATTCGAGTTTCCTGTCGGCACGGTCGTTACCAAGACCTTTTCGTTTGCCGCCGACATGCGCAAACCGAACGAAAATGTACGCCTGATCGAAACCAGGGTTCTGCTGAAGACCGAAACCGGCTGGGTTCCCCTGCCCTACATCTGGAACGATGAACAGACCGATGCGATCCTGACCGAGGTCGGGGGCGCGACTGACGTACAGTTCGTCCACACGGACGGAACGACGAAGAAAACGACCTATGTCATCCCCGACAGCAATCAGTGCCAGGAATGTCACGGGAATGTCGATCCGACGGATCCTGAGCAGACCAAGGTTGTCGGGCTGATCGGCCCACGCGCGAAACACCTGAATCACACATACACCTATGACGGGAGCGGGCAGAATCAGCTTGCCGTGCTGGCGGAGCGCGGTATCTTGTCGGGCGTACCCGACGATCTGGATGCTGAACCGCACCTGGCCAAATGGGATGATGCTTCCGAATCGCTGGAACGCCGCGCGCGCGCGATCCTTGATGCCAACTGCGCCCACTGCCACAATCCGAACGGAACCGCGGCCGGATCAACACTGCTGCTGGCTGCTGAAGTCACGGATCCGCCGTCATACGGTGTCTGCAATCCGCCGATCCGCAGCATCGACGAAAATCATCCGACCACATTCGATATCGACCCCGGCAATCCGGACGCATCGGCGATCGTCGTCCGCTTCGAGAGTACCGAACCCGAGGTGATGATGCCAAGGCTGGGACGAACCCTTGTGTTCGAGGAAGGCGTGCAGGTCGTGCGCGACTGGATTGCCGCGATGCCAGGCGGGTGCAACTGACGCCCGTCCTTGCACTGCTGCTGGCGCTGACAGCCTGTCAGCCAACAACACTGGGACCACGGTTGACCGCCGATCCGGAAGCCGCGGAGGTCGCCTCCTTGCTGCTGGCCGATCTCGATCTTCGAGAATCCGGCGCGAACCGACCGTTACGCAGCGCACTGCACGCACTGCGTATCCACTTCGCATACGATGACGCGCTCGAAAAAGGCGCCTTTTCACTTCAGGGTTCGCCGGACGCGGGTTATAGCGTTGCGGCCGCAGACCTGACCGGCTGGCAGTATGGCGCCTACGAGCTGATCGAGCGTGGCGGTGTCGTTTTCGTTCATCCGGAACAGACGTGGGTACCGCCATCATTTTGTCTGGAGTGCATTGGCACCGTCGATGAAACCACGGCGCCTGTGTATCGCATCCGCGGCACGCATATTCATACGATGCATCCGATCGAGTACGAATCCACGCTGCTCGGCACCGGGCCATTGGCCGAGATCCGCTTTCAACGCCTGGTCGCCTGGCTGCTCGCCCGGCGGCAGAACTACCTGGAGTGGAACCTGCTGCGTACCGTCGACGCCGATGCCTGGATGTCACACGCAACGACACTTGTTGACATCGCTCACCGTCACGGGATGCTGATCGGCATCGTCGCACCGACGGCATTCCGGCAACAGAATTCCTGGTTTCTGGTCAACGGCGACGATCCTCGTCCGGCGCTCGAACAAATCCGCGACGGACTTGACTGGTTGATGCAGGCCGGCTGGGACTATGTCAACGTCGAAATGGGCGCCAGTGAGTTTTTCTCGGTGCCGGACACTGAACAGGTTTCGTGGCTGAATGAAGTCGCACGCCATCTCGATGAGAGCTGGCACGCAAAGACCGCAACCAAGGTGCACGCCACGGTCAACCAGACGGCACCGGGCTACGGCGACATCAACTTCAATTACATCGCAAAGTTCGCCGATCCCCGCATGGGTGTCATGCCACACACGGTTCAGTTTTACGATCTGTACCGCCCAGCCCCCACCTATGATCGAACCGACTTTTCGGACTTGCGCGACTTTCTCTACAGCCAGATTGGAACCCGCGAGGTTCTCTACTATCCCGAAACCGCCTACTGGGTCACGTTCGACATCGATGTCCCGCTCTTTCTTCCGGAGTACATCGAGGCCCGCTTCAATGATCTCTACCGGCTCCGCGATAGTGGCATGGATGGCCAGATCAATTTCAGCAGCGGATTCGAATGGGCTTACTGGCTCAATGACTTTGCAGCCGCCTGGTTCGCCTACGACCCGGGCACAACCTGGACCACCCCGCTCGAACGCGCGCTGTCGCCGCTCGGAAGCTCAGCACCAGACGCCGTTGCCCTGCTGTCGGACGTGATCCGCTGGCAAGGTCAGCACCTGCTGGAACAGAACGGTATCCGCTGGTTGATTGCGTGGGACGCAGCCGATGATATCGGCCATTTCGTTGATATACACGGCCAGCCCTCGCGTATTCGACTCTACGAACTTGCCGCCTCAGCTGTCGAGGAACTGCACCAGTTTGAAGATCAGGAACTGGCACAGATGGCCAGGCTGCGAGATGACCTCGAGGATTTTGCTGATCGCTGGGATGGCATCGACGTGAAGATTCCCGCCGATGCCGTCTGGCTGTTCGACGAAATCGCGATTGGACTACGCGCGACGGCGCTCCGCGCAGCCTACATTGAGGCGTTGTATCGCGGCGTACATGCCCACGAACTTGCCGAGCGCACGGGGAACACGCTCTGGCGCAGCCGTTCGGACGAGGCCTTCGAGGATGCGGCAACACTGCTCGACCAGGCGCTGAGCGTCGTCGACCGGCAGCGCGCTCAGTATCGATTTCCGTTCGATGAGATCGCGGTGGACAGAGCCAGTTTCACCAGTTATCCATTTGGCTACCTACGGACGGTGCATGACCTGTGGTACTGGCGGCGCGAGTGGCGCATGGCCACGGATCGGTCCGGGTTCAACTTCTGGGACTCCCTCTACGATCTGCCTTCTTCCAGCGGGCTATAGCAACATCGGCAACAACACCGAACTGGCGCCCAGAAGATACAGTAGCGCAATCGCGGCAGTATCCAGCCGCGCACGATCCCAATGTCGCGTCGCAAAGAATCCCAGCCACATCCCGGCCCAGATCGCTGGCGTCAGCGCGAGGCCGTAGCCGGCATCGCGCAGCACGTCCGGCCCCAGTCGTAGCGTCAGCACCGCCAGCAGCAACGGGTTCGCAATCAGAAACTGGGACCAGAGAAACACGCGGAATCGATCCTTGCCCCAGTCATGCGCTATCGCATAAACCACCAGCGGCGGCCCACCCATCCCGACGAACCCACCGAAAAATCCTGAACACGCGCCGGCGACGCCACCCCAGACGGGCGCAACCCGGGACCTCGGTTGCGGGCGAAACCGCGTCCCGACGGTAATCAGTACGAGCAATGCGGCGCCAACCGTCTGTCTCGCAAACGTCGAGGCGCCGGACAAAATCTGCAGCATCGCAACGACGCCCAGCGGCATCGCCAACACCTGCCAGAAC
>RFIY01000045.1 GCA_003695505.1 Candidatus Dadabacteria bacterium
ATCCGCAGCAACAGCCGACGGTCTTGTCGTTTCGCGAGGGCATGCTACGCGCGCGGCTCATCGAAGGGCCACGGTGGCGCAGCCGGCGGCGTTCGGTGCGGCCGCAGGTCGCGGCGGGGGGGCGATGATGCTCGCGGCGCAGGCCGAGCAGTACCTGCCAATGATTCGGCGTGTCCGCCGTCGGACGTTTCCGGGCGTCTGGCAGGGGTGTGACGTGGAAGAAATGGAATCCGAGGGTGTAATCGGACTCGTCAAAGGCCTGCAAAGCTATGATGCGTCGCGCGGGCCGATCGAGCCATATCTGTGGCGTCGCATCCAGGGCGCCATGCTCGACTGGGCGCGGCGTGAGGATCGCCTGTCCCGGGGGCAGCGTCGTTTGCAGCGAACCCGCGAAGAGACGATGGAGCGGCTGCGCGCCGAGCTGGGACGGGAGCCGGACGATGGCGAAGTCGCGGCGGCGCTCGGTCTCGACCTTGCGGAATACCAGGCGACCCATGACGCGTGGCAGAACCACGCCCATATCACGACCGTCCGTGGTGAGGACGGCGACGAAGTGGGGATTCTCGATCTGCTTGCCAACGATGATCCCGATCCGGAGGCGCACCTTGAACGGAAACAGGTTCTGGAGCGGCTCAGGCTGCACATCGAGGAGTTGCCGGAGCGGGATCGCGCGATCATCCGCATGTATTTTCTCGAAGATGTGACGATGGCGGAAATCGCCGCAGTGCTCGGCGTAAGCGTCCCGCGCGTCTCGCAGCTCGTCAAACGGATTCTTGGGAATCTTCGTGAGCGACTGATCAACGAGGGGATCACATGTTGAATGAACTACGCCAGATCGGACGCAATCTGACGCTGCTGAACCGGCTTGTCGATGTGCGCGCGCAAAATATTGCCAACGCTTCAACCAGTGGCTACCTTGCGCATCGCCTGGCGCTGTCCGTGGGCGATACCGATGCCGGAGGCGCCCCGACCGTGCGGCCGTACACATCGGGCGAGGCCGGGCCAGTGACGGCCGACGACCAGCCATTGCATGTCGCGCTGGCGCCGCGGAGCTTTTTGCGCGTCGAGACACCCGCTGGGATCCGCCTTTCGCGTGCCGGCGACCTCTCCGTCGATCGCGAAGGGCGCCTCGTCGATGGTGAGGGCGCGCCCGTGCTGGCGGGCGGCGCGCCGCTGCTCGTTGGCGCCGGTGAAATCACCATTCAGGACAATGGCACCGTACTCGAAAGCGGTGTGCCGGTCGGGCGACTGGATCTGGTCGAGGCGGACAATCCGCGCCCGCTCGGACAGCGGCACTTCGCCGAGCCGGACGATGTGCGCCCCGGCGGCAAGTTGCTTGCAACCGGCGCGCTGACCGGCGCCAATGTGGATCCGCTGCAGGAAATGGTCGGATTGATGCGCGATGGCGACCTGCACCGTCGCCTGATCCAGATGACACGGATGCTGGAGCAGGTCGATCAGACCGCCATCGAAACCTTCGGAAGAGGAGTCTGACAATGTATCGTTCACTGAACATCGTCGCCAGCGGCATGCGTGCCCAGACGGAACTGATCGATGTGCTGGCCAATAACATCGCCAACGTCAATACGCCGGCCTATCGGCGCGCGGACATCGCATTCGAGGATGTTGGCTATGAACATCGGCGTGTTGGCAGCGGCGCGGACAGCCGGACGATGGACTTCGGTATGGGCGTTCGGATTCGTGACATCGTCCGCGATCTTGGTCAGGGCGAGCTGAAGCAGACCGGACGTGCGCTTGACGTAGCGATTGAAGGCAACGGTTACCTGCCGGTGGTGCTGTCCGACGGCAGCGAAGCCTATACGCGCGCCGGAAACCTGCGCATTGATGCCGACGGGAACCTGGTTACCGCGCACGGCTACGAACTCTCCGCACGAATTCGAGTGCCCGATGATGCGATCGAACTGACGATCGCCGAAGATGGCACAGTGTCGGCGCTGCGCCCCGGAGATGAACTGCCGGAAGCGATCGGCCAGCTCGACCTGGCGCTGTTTCCGGCCGCCGACCGCCTGGAGCCGTTGGGGCAGAATCTGTTCCGCGCGACGGCGGAATCGGGACGGGCCTGGTACGCGTCTCCGGGTACTGACGGCGCCGGGCGGGTGATGCAGGGCAGCCTCGAGGGGTCGAATGTCGACGTTGTTTCCGAGGTCGTGACGATGATTTCTGCCCAGCGTGCGTATGAACTCAACACGCGAGTGATGCAGGCCGTCGATGAAATGATGCGTCAGCAGGCGCAGATGCAATGATGCGCATCGTTGCCGTGGCTGCCTTGCTGCTTACCGGTCGCGCAGTGTCCGCGCAGGCCGCGAGCTGTGACTGGCTTGCTGCGTCGCTACGTGATCGCTTCGAGCTCGATGCGCCGGTGCGCGTCGAAGGCTGTGGCAACGTCCGTGCAAACCCCGGATCGGTGCGTATCGAGAAGGTGCACTTCGCCGGCGGAGCCGCGCTGCGCGTCACGCTGCATCAGGGGAGCCGGCGCCTGCCGTTGGATATCCGGGCGTGGGCCGAGGTGCCCGTCTGGATTGCGACAGCAGACCTGCCCGTCGGCACGCGCCTGCGAGCGGATATCGTTCGATCCGGCCGGGCCATGCTGCCGCTTGCGGATGCACTTGCCCCCCGCGTGATGCTGGAACAGGGCTGGGCCACCACGCGCAGAATCCCCGCCGGAGAGACCATTCTGCCGCGAGATGTCCGTTCTGGCAGAGAACTTGCTTCTGGTGATATATGCGAGATCATCCTCCAGCGCGGTGCAGTTCAGGTGCGGACACAGGCGATCGTCCGGCAGGTGTTGCATGGTGGTCAGGAGATCCGGCTCGAACGACTCGATACGCATCGTCGCCTGACGGCTGGTGCGGGTCGGTCGTTGCGCGTCGTCGATTGCAGAGGAGGTACAGGATGAGCCGTTGGATCTTTGTACTGCTATTTCTCGTCTCTGGTTGCGCCTCGACGCCACAGGTCGATGCGCAGCAGGATCTCGCGTTTGACTGGCCGGTTCCGGTGAGTCAGACCGCGGCCGCAAGCACGCCCGGCTCCCTGTACCAGCCCGGCGCGCCCTTTGCCGGACTTTATCAGGATGCGCGGGCCCTGGCGCCGGGCGACCTGGTGACGATTCTGATCAACGAGCAGATCTCGGCGAGCAAGAGTGCCGATACCGAACTCGAACGTAGCAGCGAACGTCAGGCCGGCCTGAGCGGCCTCGGCGGGGCGCTGACACGGCTCCAGCAGAGCAACCCCAATCTGAATCTGTCACAGTTGTTCAACTACGACTCGTCTTCGGCATACAACGGCAGCGGGCGAACGAGTCGCAGCGGAGAGATGGTTGGGGTGCTAACAGCGGTCGTCACCGGCTATCTGCCAGGCGGTTCGCTGCAGATCGTCGGCGAGAAGCGCATCAAGGTCAACGACGAAGAGCAACTCGTTCGCATTACCGGTGCGATCCGGCCGCGTGATGTCGACAGCCGCAACCGAATTTCCAGCGATGCCGTCGCGCTGGCGCGCATCGAATACAGTGGTCAGGGCGTCGTCACCGATCAGCAGCGCCCTGGCTGGTTGACCCGGGTTCTCGACAAGATCTGGCCGTTCTGATGTTACGCACGCTGTTGCTGTTGGCCATTCTGCTGGCTGCTTCGCCCGTCTTTGCGACGCAGCGTCCCCTGGGTGAGCTGGTGTACGTCGAAGGCGGGCGGCCAAACAGCCTCGTCGGCTTTGGCATGGTTGTTGGCCTTGCGGGCACCGGTGACCGTGCGCGCCAGGGAACGGTTTCCGCGCAGGCGATGCGCAATATGCTGGAGCGTCTCGGACTCGACATCGACGAACGTTCGATCCGCAGCGGCAACATCGCATCTGTGATGGTGACCGCGCAACTGCCGGCCTTTGCCCGCGCCGGGCAGCCAGTCGACTGCTCGGTCTCGTCGATCGGTGATGCCAGTTCGCTGTATGGCGGCGTACTGCTGCTGACCGAGCTGCGTGGCCCCAATGGACAGGTTTATGCGGTTGCGCAGGGGCCAGTTGTCGGAGGCGGCATTGGTGTGCGCGGACAGCAGGGGAGCCTGACGCGCAATGTCGCGACGACGGCGCGCGTTCCCGCCTGCGGCCGACTCGAACAATCGGCGCCGGCGGTGATCGATCCTGCCGCGACCTCGGTCCGACTGATGCTGAATCGACCCGATTTCAGTCAGGCGCGGCGGATCGCCGCGGCGCTGGAAATGTCAGGGGCCGCGGTGTCGGCCACGGTAGCCGGGCCGTCCATGATCGACGTCGCGTGGCCGGCAACAACGACGGTGCCGGCCGCGGTTCGCATCGCGCGCCTGCTCGAGACGCCCGTCGAGATTGTCGAAACGCCGATCGTCGTCGTCAATCAGCAGACCGGAACGATCATCGCGGGCGGCGATGTCGAACTGTTGCCGGCACTGGTTGTGTATGGCGATCTCGAAGTGCAGATTCAACAGCAGAACGAGGTTATCCAGCCGCCGGCCTTCAGCGGCGGGGAGGCCATGGTCAATACCAATGAAACACTGGACGCCATCGAGCGGCCTGCCCGGGTTCGCGCCATTGACGGCTCCCGTACGATCGGCGATCTGGCGGCTGCGCTCGACGCCATCCAGGCGACGCCACGTCAACTGATCGGGATCCTGCGACAACTGCACGCGGCGGGCGCACTGCGTGCGCAGCTCGTTGTCGAATGAATGGGGGTCTGCGGATGCGCATCGATCGAACAGAGGCGACGGCAGTAACGACGACGCGACGGCGGACGCCAACGGATCGCACGGCAGCCGTTTCGGAGCTGTTGAGCCGCGAGCTGATCCAGCGTCTGCTGCCCGAGATGCCGGGTACAAAGCAGGCCGGACTGGCCAGTGAGTTCTGGGTCGACGCGATCGCCGATCGGCTCAGCGCGCAGGACTGGCTGTCCCTGCGTCAGCAGGATGTTGGGGTATCCGCCGCGCCTGGGGCTAAACTGTTCGAGATCGCGGCCGATTCTCATGACCAGCAGGCAACCGAAGGACAAGTGCAATGAACAAGATCGGATCCTCTACAGGCCCGGGACAGACAGCAGGCGTCACGTCACTGCGTGGCGACGTCGCGAAGGCTGCGACCAGGGACACGCGCCCCGTGCCGCAGCAGGACGTGACCGTGGCAACCTCGGTGTCGTTCAGCGCCGAGGGTGAAGCGATCGCCGGTCTGCAGGGCCAGTTGAGCGATGAGCAGCAGGTGCGTCCCGAAGTTGTCGAGCAGCTTCGGGCACGGCTGGACAGCGGTGAGCTTTCCCGTGTCGATGACGCGCTGGTCGAAGCCGTCGCAGATGCCATCGTCAACGACCGCGGGGACGCACAATGACCAGGCTCGACCAGATCGGTCAGTCACTGGTACGCGCCAGCCAGCAGGAATTGTTGCTGGCGGGCTCGAATCTGGCCAACGCTTCGAGCGATGGCTACTATCGCCGCATCGGCGTTTCGCAAAGCATTGCGCTGAACAGGGGAGAGCACATGGCAGGCGTCGAATTTCAGTGGCAAGGAAGTGCTCGTGACGATTTCGATGTGCGTGTCTTGCGCAGTGCTGTTTCGGCTGATGCGGCCGCCGCGCTGGAGCAGGATAACCTGGACGCACTGGCCACGATCGTTGCACCCGTTGGTGGGTACGGTATTGAGGACGCCGCCGGCGAATTTCGTGCCGCGCTCAGCGCCGCGACCGTACAGCCGGAAAACGATACGATTCGCCGGAACGTGACCAACAGCGCACAGACGCTGGTCAGCCGCATCCGTGAGGTTGCGGCACGCATCGACGAGCTGACGCAGAAAACCCGCAAAGACGTGGACCTGAACGTCAAGGATCTGCGGACGCGGCTCGAAGAACTTGCGCGCGTGGAAATGGCGGCACAGAGCAGCGGAGAGCCGGTCCAGGGAGAGCTGCTGGAATCTCGAGACCGTACATTGGCCGAAATCGCGCAACTCGTCGGCATCTCGGTGGACGAGCGCCCCGATGGGACGGTTGCAGTGCGGGCACGCAGTGGCGCCCTGTTGTACGATCGCGGCGAGATCGCGGACATCGAGCGCAGCGGCGACAAAATCGTCGTGCGGCACGGCGGCATGGAAGCCCAGTTGTATGCGGGCGATGGTGGAGAGCTGGGCGCGGCGTTGTCGGTCATCAATGACTGGCAGACGACGACGCGCACCGCCGCGAATGATTTTGCCGCCGCACTTGCGGACGCGATCAATTCGCTGCAGGCGGGCGGCTTTGATCGCAGTGGCACGCCGGGCGCGGCAGTCTTTACCTACGATCCGGCCAGCCCGGCGTCGACGCTCGCGCTCACCGGCGTCGATACGGATCCCGGCGCCTGGGCGCTGGGATCCGTCGATGGACACGATGGCGGCAATATTCTGCCAATGGAAGCGGCGCTCGATGGCGCGCTGAATAACGTCTGGCGCGAGGCCGCCCAGGCCGTGATGTTCGGTGCGCAAAGCGCGGCGCAGGAATCCGAACACCGCCAGCTTGCGCTGAACAACGCAAAGCTCGAAGTCGCCGAGACCTCGGGCGTGTCCCTCGAAGACGAAGCGACGCGGATGTCGCAGGCGCAACTTATGTATCAGGCTGGCCTGCGTGTCCTGCAAATCGAAGATGAAAACATGCAGACACTTCTGCAACTCGGAGCTCGTTGATCGGCGGCTGTCCGTTCGCGCCAACCCTTCCCGTCACCTCCCACCTGCCCACCTCCCACCTGGCCAACGGACAGCCGCGGATCTCGTCTCACCGTGAGACGAACCCGAGAATGCGGTGAACGGGAAAGCGCCCCCTCCCGGCGTTATGGCGCGTAACGATAGGTCGCGGTTCGGGTTACGCCGTTGGCGACCTCGGCCTCGATTTCGGCGAGCCAGTCGTCGAGCGTCCAGCCGGTCTGATCGCCGTCGTACCCCCAGCTATACGCCTCTTCCAGCAGTTGTCGGTCGATGCGCTGTTCGCGGACGATTCGTGCATAGACATCCACCGTCGGCCGGGGCGTGCGCGCCAGCGTTTCATAGTCGACCGCATACAGACCGAAGCACTGGGTCGTGCCGTGTTGCCATTCGAAATTGTCGGTCAGCGACCAGTGGAAATAGCCGCGAATGTCGATTCCCTCGGCGAGGCCGCGACCGACTGCATAGAGATCATCGACCGTATGGCGGGGCCGCTGGTTGCCATCGCAGTCCGCAGTGCCGTTTTCGGTCAGATAGATCGGCAGGCGGTAGCGGTTCCAAAAATACTCGATCGTCGCGAAGTAGACGGCCGGACGAATCTGCGAGCCCATTTCGGTGAACGGCAGGTCCGATGGTGTGCCAAACAGTCCCAGCGCGACCGGAAGGCCCGTAAACGGCGGTTCCCCGTCGAAGCCGCGCACATAGATCGGCCCATAGTACTGGATGCCGATCCAGTCCAGCGTGTTCTCGAGTTCGGGGTAGAATCCCTCGGGCGGCGTCGTGTCGGTGTCGGCGGTATCGCCGTCGCCATTGACATCCAGTTGGCCGCTGGTCCAGGCGTCGATCGCGATCGAATTGAACAGATAATTATAGTCGTGCGCGCCGGCGACATCGAGCGCGTTGTCCGCGTCGAAGGGCAGGATCACGCTCGAGGCCTTGGCGACGCCGATCAATGCGGCCCGTCCATCGCCATCGGCATCGACCGTATCGACCTCGCGAATGGCCCGCGCTGCCGCCGACAGCATGAAAATCAGGTTCGCGTGCACGTCGAGTGCGGCTTCGATGTCGAGTAGTTCGCCAGGTGGATGCACGCCCGCGACGTACGCGCCGGCGATGACGCTCCACGGTTCGTTGAGTACGGAATAAAGGTCGACGTCCGCGCCGATGCGGCTGACGACATGGCTGACGAAGTCGGCGAACTGCGCGTGGAGCCAGGTGTTGTACGGTACCGCGAGCTGGTCTCGCGCCGGGTCGCCTGCTGGTCGCCGTGGATCCGAGACCCAGGTCGGGACGACCCAGTGCCAGAACGTGATCATGACCTGCTGGCCCAGTGACCGGGCGGTGCGGATGACATCGACATAGTGGTCGAGCGCCGCGTCATTCCAGACATCGGGCTGGGGTTCGACCCGCGCCCAGTCGATACTCAGGCGGATCGCGTTCAGTCCCATGGCCGCGTGCCGGTCGAGATCTTCACGGTAAAGGCTATAAAAGCCCGCACCGCGATCATTCGTTTCCCCGCCGGCGCCGTCCATCTCGCGTGTCCAGATCGTCCAGTTGGACGTGTAGGTCGTCAGGCCATCGCCGGCGACGTCCCCCTCAACCTGCCACGCCGCGCTGGCGGTGCCCCACAGAAAGTTGTCCGGAAAGGTGACGGTCGGTGTGCCCGTGTCCTGCTGGCACCCGTTCAGAAGCAGGGCCGCGCAGATCGCGGTGAAGCTGAACCTGCGAAGCCGGCC
>RFIY01000311.1 GCA_003695505.1 Candidatus Dadabacteria bacterium
ATGCTGGCTATCGCTGTTATCTGCCCTATATGCGGGGCTACGGCGAGACCGACCCGGACCCGAACGACGACTACTTTGCCGTGTCGCTGGCCGAGGATGCGACCGGGCTTGCGGAAGCGTTTGGCAACGGCGAGCCGGTGACGTTGATCGGGCACGACTGGGGCGCGGTGGCGACCTACGCGGCGGCCGTACATGCACCTGCGGCGTTCGAGCGGATTGTCGCGATGGCTGTGCCGCCAACGAGCGTGATTCGCCGCAACCTGCTGCACGATCCGGCGCAATTGCGTCGGAGCTGGTACATGTTCTTCTTTCAGGCGCCACTGCTGTCCGAATACGCACTGATGGCCAATGACTTTGCGTTGATCGAACGGTTGTGGCGCGACTGGAGTCCCGGCTGGCTGTATCCCGAATGGCACATCGATTCGGTCAAGGGCACGTTTCGCACGCCAGGCACGCCGCGGCGCGCGCTGTTGTATTACCGGTGCATGATCCGTCCACCGATGCCGTCACAAAAAGAACGCTATCGGATGTCGTTCGATCTGCTCACGCGCCATGCGATCCAGGTGCCATCGCTGGTCATCGCCGGGCGCCGTGACGGATGCCTTGGGATCCGGATGTACGATGGCTGGCAGCGCGCATTTTCCGGTCCTTGCCGGTTCGAGGTGATCGAGGACGCGGGCCATTTCGTGCAGGCTGAACGCCCGGATGTCGTCGCCCGACGCATTCTCGACTGGGCAGGGTAATGAGCCGAAAACCGCCGGTTTTTCCAGAGGCAGCCGCGGTTGCACCTGGCTGGATCGACACGCACGCGCATCTGACCGCGGGACGTTTCGATGAGGATCGGGACGAGGTGATTGCCCGTGCGTGGGAGTGGAACGTGCGCGGCGTGCTCGCGATCGGCTCTGGTTATGGTGTGGACGGCAATGATGCGGCCGTGGCGCTGGCCGGATCTGAGCCGCGCATTCTGGCGTCCGTTGGCGTTCACCCCCAGGAGGCCCGCCAGTGGGACGATACCTTGCCGGACCGCATCCGCCGATGGACGGGCGACCAGAATGTGGTCGCGATCGGCGAGTGCGGCCTCGATTATGCGCGTGACTACGCCGATTTCGCGGCGACGCAGCGCGATGTATTTGCCGCACAGTGCGCACTCGCCGTCGAGCTCGACCTGCCAGTCATCGTCCATACCCGGGACGCAGAAGCGGATACACTGGCGATTTTGCGGGAGTACGGCATCGGCAGTCGTGTTCCGGGGCTGATCCATTTCTTTACGGGGTCCCTCGAAAGTGCGCGCCGCTGGCTCGATCTTGGGTTATATCTGGGTATACCCGGCGTCGTGACGCTGCCAAATGCGCCAGATCTGGTCGCCGCCGTGCCGCATCTGCCCCTCGAGCGGCTGGTGATTGAGACAGACAGTCCGTTTGCGGCGCCGGTCCCGCGCCGCGGGCGGCGCAATGAGCCGGCCTGGGTTGTCTGGACCGGACTTCGTGTTGCCGAGCTGATGGGGGTGCCGCCCGAGACGGTTGCGCAGGCCACGACCGCCAATGCACGGAACCTGTTCGATCGAAACGGAGGTTGGGCGTGAACTACTGGCTGCTCAAGAGCGAACCGGACGTGTTTTCGATCGACGACCTTGCCGACGTCGAACGGGAGCCCTGGGACGGCGTGCGCAATTACCAGGCGCGCAACTTCATGCGCGATCAGATGCAGGTCGGCGATCTGGCACTGTTCTATCATTCGAACACAAGGCCGCCCGGAGTCGTCGGCGTGGCAAGAATCGCGACGCCTGCCCATCCGGACGAGACGCAGTTCGATCCGCAGTCGCGGTATTACGATCCCAAAAGCTCGCCTGACAATCCGCGCTGGTGGTGTCCGGATGTTTCATTTGTTCTGAAATTTCCGGATGTTGTCTCGCTACAGACGTTGCGGGACGATCCGGGCTGCGCAGGGATGCTCGTGACAAGGAAAGGGCAGCGGCTGTCGGTGCAGCCGGTGGAGCCGGAACACTTTCGACGCGTTCTGGAGCTGGCCGGGGTAGATCCGGCGGACGTCAGCGCGGCCCTTTGACGATCGCCTGAGATTCAAGCCATCGCAACAACGGCTTGCGCTCCAGACGGCCATCGTAACGGCTGCTGGCGCCGTCGGGATGGAGCACGACGAGGGTTGGCAGCGCGGACACGTTCCAGGTTTCTGCGAGGCTTTCCTCGGCAGCGCTCTGTTCGATGTTGATTTCGACGGTCGTGAACTGCCGCAATACAGTTTCTGCCGATGAATCGGCCAGGATGTTGCGCTTGACGCCCTCGCAGGCCGTACACCACGGCGCCGTAAACAACAACAGAATCGGTCGATCCTGCCCGGTCGTGGCTGTCGCGAGACCTGGTGCATCGTGAAAATCGGGAGTGAAGTGCCTGCCGGCATACACGTTGCCGGCCAGGAGGAGGCAGGTGAGCACGGTTGCGACGGTTCGCGCCTTCATGCCGCGCCGCCATGGTTGCCGTTGGCCGCCTGTGCCGTTTCCAGCGCCTGCTCGATCCGCTTGCGCGCGTCAGCGGGCAGCGGAGGCAGGTTGTGGGCATCGGCCTCGGGCGGCAGCTCCGCCATGGTTTCATCGATGGCACGGATCTGGCGGCCGAACAGCCTGCACGCACTGCACATCGTCAGATGAAAGCCGAGCGCCAGGCGTTCAGACAGGCGCAGCGGCCGGTCCAGGCGTTCTGACTGAAGGCGGGATGCCTCATCGCAATGGATCATCAGGCTCATGCGTGGGTGACTCCGTGCCCGTGTTCTTCCAGGCAGTCGCGCAGCCGCGCCCGTGCCCGGTAGAGGATGACATACAGGTTGGTCGAAGAAATGTTCAGCGCCTTACAGATGTCGTCCGTATCCAGCTCGTCATCGTGGCGAAGGGTAAACGCGGTGGCCATGGCGTCGGGCAATAACGACACGCAATCTGCAAGCGCCTGCCTGAATTGTGCATCGTGCACGGCCTGTTCCGGGTCCTGATCCCAGCTCCCCGGGCGGCGCTGCCAGGTTCCGCGGTCATCGAAGCGGTCATTGTCCGCGGCGCGGTCGAACCAGACATCATCCGCTGCCGGTCGTTCGCGATACTGCCGACGAAAATAGTCGAGAATTTTGTGGCGGAGGATGCCGATCAGCCAGGTGCGTTCCTGGGATCGTCCGTCGAACGTGTCACGCGCCTTCCAGGCGGCAAGCAGGGCGTCCTGGACCAGATCTTCCGCGAGGACTCTGTCCCTGACATGCTTGAGCGCGTAGCGGTAGAGGACATCACCATGCGCGGTCAACCAGTGTCGCGGATCAATCTGAGAACCATCGGTTTGCACAGTCGGTTAAACTCTTATGCAGGTTCGAACATGATGATGAACAGGATGCGTGTGTGTCGATCGTGGACACCATCAGATTACAACAATCCGCGAACTTGCTTCGCCTGTGCGTACTGTTTCTGGTTGCATCCGGTTGTCGCGCGACCGGCCCGTCCGTGAGTGACGGGCAGTTGATCGTGTCACTGACGGCTGAGCCTGCCTGCTTGCAGGCCGGCGAATCAGCGGTCGTGCGTTGGGAAACCCAGGGCAAAGTCGATTGCCGTTTCATCGAGCTTGACCGCGCGGTAGCGGATGATGGTTCGATGACCGTCACGCCGGACAGGTCATCGGCGATGACGTTGCACTGCACCGGGCGCGATGGCACCGTAGATGAGCAGACGATTGACCTCCTTGTGGCTGCCGCGGATGCGGCCAGATCCCTGTCGGTGACGGCGCGATACGAGCAAATCCCGCTCGACGAGAGCGGCTTGCGATTCGATGCGACACAGCAGCTCCCGATTCGCCGTGCACGCGTCCTGCTCGTCAATGCCTGCGACGGCGCGTTGATCGACGAAGACGAGCTGGATGAACAGGGGCAGGCGGCATTTGACTGGACCGGAACCAATCTGGTGCGCGCGCAGGTCTGGGCTGAATCGACCGATCCACCGATCGAGGTTGTGGATAACACGTCGGGCGGCGCCATTTATGTGCTCGAATCCCGTCCTGCCGATGTTGTCTCGGTGACCTCCGTGTCTCTGCTCGCCGATGCGGGCATCGCCGATGGCAGCTATGACGACGTGCGGGCGTCCGCCCCGTTCGCAATACTCGACACGCTGATCGATGCCGGCGATGTCCTGCTGGACGCGATAGACGTTAATCTCGACACCCTGACCGTCAACTGGAGCGTGCGCAACAGGCCGGAGTCACCGGCCAGTGATGCGGATATCGCGGACGGCGCCATCGGGACGACGGCCTGGGACGGTACAGGGATCTATGTACTCGGACTGGCCGACGTCGATACTGATGAATTCGACCGGGACGTGATCGTTCACGAGTGGGGACACTATCTGGAGGGGACGATCGGCCGAGCGGACTCGCAGGGGGGGCCACACGGATTTGGCGAACTGCTCGATCCACGGGTTGCATTCAGCGAAGGGTGGGGTAATGCACTGTCCGCGATCATCGGGGATCCGGACACGCTGTATATGGATTCTTTTGGTGAGGCGGCGGCCAGCGTGGCCGGATTTGATGTGAATGAGAACTCGGATCGCGTCGATCCGGTCCCCGGCTGGTTTTCCGAGGCGAGCATCACCGGGATCTTGTTCGATTTGTACGACGATGATACCGATGAATCGTTCGATCAGGTCGCGCTGGGAGCAGCGCCGATTTTCGAGACGGCCTTCGGCTATCAGCGGCAGACAAGCGCATATACCACGCTGTTTTCGTTCATTAATGGGCTGCAGTCCGCTACAGGCGCGACCGCCGCGATCGACGCGTTGCTCGCCCAGCACGACATCGAGCCGGTGCGTGACGACTGGGGGTCGACCGAGGACAACGCAGGGCTCCTCGCGCCGACCGAGGGTGGTATCACACAGAATGTTCCGGTCTATCACACGCTGAGCGTGGGGTCGCCCGTTTCGCTGGTTCTTGCGGGTGGCCCGTTCGCCGAAGACGTGAACAAGCTCGGACAGAATCGCCTCGGCCGTTTTCTGGGAGACGGTAGCCGTCGTACGGTGACGGTGTCGTCGACATCCGATGTGGATCTGTTCGTACACCGGAACGGGCAGCTACTTGGCGCAGGGCTCGGCCTGACGGGCAGTGAAAGCGTGGATATCGACACGATTTCCGGCGTCTGGTATACGGTCAACGTGCGTGGCTATCGGACTACGTCCGGGTCATATTCTGCAACGCTGGAATTGAAATAGTCCAGGAGGTTCTGTGCAGTTCAAGAGAATCCTTCGCATCCTGCTGCTCGTTTTCGCGGGTCTGCCGTTGGCGGCGTGCTCCAGTCACCGCCCCGAAACCGCCGCAACCGCCACGCAGGCCGGCAAGCCGTCCGCACCGGCCCGCATCACGGCCGCATGGTATCCGTCGGCGATGACGGTGTCCGTGACCTTTCTTCGGCCGGTGGAACACGCCGAGCTGCGCGTTCGCGGCATCGGTGGTCTGATCGTCGAGCCGCAGCAACGAGATATCCCGGGTGCGGAAGCCGGCCAGGTCATCGACGTTGTCGTGCCATTTCGTCCACCGGCAGAAACAACCGCGAAGCGGCGCCCCGGTGTCGCGGTCTCGACGCGTGTGCGCATCGGCGAACAGGAACTGGTCTCTGTCCGCAGCTTCTCGTGGCCGGAGGCGCCGGAAACGGAAGGCTTGCGCGTGACGGGAGAGGGCGATG
>RFIY01000312.1 GCA_003695505.1 Candidatus Dadabacteria bacterium
CTCGCCCGACTCGGCGAGCCCGATGCCATCGGTCACGGCGTGCAATACGAGGGCCGACACACCAACCAGCACGGTGGCCGAGTGGACGCGATTGCTGACACCGTGGCGCAGGCGCTCGGCCAGCGTCGGCACGACCAGTCCACCCGCAAACAGCGGCAGCGCCGCGATGCCGATCGTCGCCCATGCATGCGGCAGGAACACGCCAAGAACGAGCCCCGCGACGCTGACGAGAATCAGGCCATCGAGAAAACGCAGGATCTGGCGCCGCTCACCGACAATGCGCAGCGTCAGCGGCCCGACGAACAGCGCGGCGAGCGCGAGAAACAGCAGATTGAAGCCCATCCCGACATGGTGGCACAGGCTTCGCCGGAATGCACCCTCAGCCGGGAGGCCAGCTCAGCGTTCGCCCGGCGATGACGTGCAGATGCAGATGGAATACGGTCTGCCCGGCACGCGCGCCACTGTTGACGACAACGCGAAAGGCATCGCCATGACCTTCCTGCTCCGCGACGCGCGCGGCGGCAAGCATCAGATGCCCAAGCAGCTCCCGATGCTCTTCTCCGGCCTCGGCCAGGCGGGCGATTGGCTCTCGCGGAATGACCAGCACATGCATTGGTGCGACGGGATTGATGTCGCGGAACGCGATGCAGTACTCATCTTCATATACGATGTCGGCCGGTAATTCTCCGCGAATGATCTTGCCGAAAATGGTATCGTTGTCACTCATCCAGACGCTCCGTTGGAGGTGGTTTCCGGTTCCAGTAGTGCAGGCGGCAGCGGCACATGCAGCGCCGCATGTACGCCGCGTACGATTTCGTATTCTTCGACGCGTATGCGTCCGTCGCTTGCGGCGGCCGCCAGCAGGCCGCGGCAAAGCAGCTTCTTGCCGCGAAAATCGACGCCATCGAGGCGATCAACGGCATCGAGCACCGCCTGACCATCGACCGCCTCGCGTCGCCTCGGCGGCGCGACCGTCGTCCCGAACAACTCTTGCCAGCCTGCGATGTACGCGGCTTCGGCGTCGTCGTCGCCGTCCGCCCCGACCAGGGCCAGCCATGACAATACCGTATGAGCCGCATCCTTCTCCTGGGACAGCGCCCTCGCGCCAAGACGCATGACCGGATCGAGTGCATCCTGCAGGACGGCCCGCAACGCCAGGAGCAGACCGAGCTCGCGCGGCTCGATCACCCCGTCTGCACGAACGAGCGCCTCGGCGGCCTCAAGCAGCTCCTGCTGCCGATCCACGGTCAACCGGCGCAACTGCGGCGCCGCGAGCTCGATCAGTTGCAACGACGTACCCGCCGGCATCTTGCGCGCCGAACGAAACAGACCCGCGACATCGTGAATCTGCTCTTCTGCGTAACGCGCGCGCAACGCCTCGACCTGCGGCGCGCGACCCTCGCGTTGCGGATCGACGAACAGAGAGAGCACCAGCAATTCGGCTGGTTCTGGCGCGGCCAGCGCATTGCGAATGTCGTCGGGGAGGTCATCGATCAGCCGTTGTGCAGCCTGAAGGGCGGCAAGCTGCGGGTTGCCGGTCAGCACGTCGGGATCGAGTTGTTCGACGGCCGCAGTCGCCCCACCGAACCCGAGCATCGCGCCATCTGCACGTTCCCAGGCGGCGGACCAGCGGGCCGCCACCTGCGCCTCCTGATCGGGCCGGAACGTCGGATCGATGGCTGCAATGCGCTTTTCCACCGGCGGATGCGTTGACAACAGGTTGAACCAGATGCGACGGTGCAGGCTGAAAAACATGTGGCTGAGCTCTTCGGCCGAACCGTCGCGGATCTTGCTGCCGCTTTCAAGTCCGGCGATTTTCTTCAGCGCGCCGGAAATGCCCGCGGGGTTTCGCGTAAACTGCACGGCGGCCGCATCGGCAAGATACTCGCGCTGCCGTGAAACCGCCGCCTTGATGACCCGCGCGAAAAACAGGCCGATATAGCCAACGAGCATCATCACGAGCGCACCAGCCATCAGCACCGGGATGCCACCGCCGCCGCGGCCACCACTGCGGCGCGTCCGCGGCTGCGCATATGCCATCATGCGCAAGGTGCGTTGCCCGATCAATGCGATCAGCAGGATCCCATGCAAAACGCCGATCAGCCGAATATTGAGCCGCATATCGCCATTGAGAATGTGGCTGAATTCGTGGGCGATCACGCCCTGCAATTCGTCGCGGTTGAGCTGTTCCAGCGCCCCGCGGGTCACCGCGACCGCCGCATCCGCCGGCTCGAAACCGGCGGCGAATGCATTGATACCCGATTCCTTTTGCAACACATAGACCTCGGGTACAGGCACCCCCGAGGCCAGCGAAATTTCCTGCACGATATTGAGCAGGCGGCGCTCCCGATAATCCTTCGTACCTGGATCGACAAGTGTGCCGCCGACGGTGCGGGCCACAAAACCGCCCCCCTGCCGCAACAACAAGATACGACTCAGTGAACCAATCGCAATGATCGCGACCAGGCCGAGCGAAATCCACGTCAACGGCTCGGCTTCCTGGCGTATCAGCTCCGCCAGCGGCAAGGGTTCCTGGCGGGTCGCGGACACAGCCCACAGATAGGCGCCGTCGAGCGTCACGACGATCGCCGCAACCGACAGCGCAAACAGAAAAATGGCCAGGCGGGTGCGCGCTCGCGCCCGATCTTGCGCCTCAAAGAAGTCCATCAGTGGTATTATCCTACAGATACGAGGCTGGCGGCATACAGCCCCGCGCCCCGCCCAACCCTGTTTACCGCTGCGAAAGGCCTGACGCCCATGTTTACCTGGGATGTTTCACCGATTCTGATACAGCTCGGACCGGTCACGATCCGCTACTACGGTCTGCTGTTTGTCTTCACGATCCTCGGTGGTTTTCACCTCTGGCGCTGGCAAATGTTACGCGGCGGCTACGACGAGGAACTGGCGGAACGCTTTTTCTGGTGGGGTGTCATCGCCGTGCTCGTTGGCGCACGGGTTGGGCACGTCTGGTTCTACGAGTGGGATCGGTTCGTCAGGGATCCGATCTACATCATCTACATCTGGCGCGGCGGACTGGCCAGCCACGGGGCGACCATCGGACTGATCATTGCACTGGTCGGTTTCGCCAAAAAGTACAAGATCCATGTGCTCGAGGTCTTCGACCGCTTTTCGTTCAGCGCCGCGTGGGGATCCTTCATGGTGCGAATCGGCAATTTTTTCAACAGCGAGATCGTTGGCCGCGAAACCGACGTGCCATGGTGCGTCTACTTCCCGCGCAGCGTCTATGACCGCAGCCTGCCGCTGGACAAGGTACCGTGTCGGCACCCGAGCCAGCTCTACGAAACGGCGATGGGCATTCTCGTACTGCTGACGCTCGTTGCCATCGACCGGAAACTGAAAGAAGATCGCCCGCGCGGACTGCTGGCGGCGGTCTTTCTGGTCATGTACTTCACATTCCGCTTCTTCGTCGAGTTCGTCAAGGCCTACCAGACGCTGGATCCGAACCGCTCACCACTGACGATGGGCCAGTATCTGTCGATTCCGTTCATCCTGGGCGGCATTGGCCTGCTGATCTGGACGCTGAAGAACCGGCCACCTACGGTCGGCGCGGCGGCGGCCCCCCGCGCCAAGGCGGCACGCGGAACGAAGCGCGGCAAGACGAAGCGCAAGAAACATTGATCCACTGGCGGAAGCCGAAGCCGTTTCCGCCGACATCGCGGTCTGTATCTTCTTCCGCCTCACCGCACCGGCAACAGGTCGACCCCAACCGTGTCGCACTCCGGACTTTATTGATCTGGATCAATTTTTTGTCGTGGAGAGCGGGTCACACTGTACGGGATAGCCCCGCTTCCGACACTGTTCGCCCGCAATGACCAACAGCCGACACAGCCCACATCCCGGCCCACCCCAATGGACGCGGAAGCCCGGTCTGTCCGAAACGGTCGACCGTCTGCTGCGGCCGCTCGACTGGCTGTTCAACCGCCTTTCCGGATCGGCGCTCAACCCGTTGTACCAGACCGGCACCGTCGGTGTCGTCGCTTTTGTCGTACTCCTGGTGACCGGCATCTACCTGTTCATCTTTTACGAGACGGATGCACCGTGGGCATCGGTGCAGGTGATCAGCGCCGCGCCGTTCGGTGCCTGGATCAGGCGCACGCACCGCTATGCGGCCGATGTGTTCGTCGTCGCCGTTGTCCTGCACGCGATCAAGATGTTTGCGTCGGGCAAGTTCTGGGGGCCGCGAAGCTGGGCCTGGCGCACCGGTGTGATGCTGCTTGGCGCGCTTGTCCTCTGTGGTGTCTCCGGCTTCTGGCTCGTCTGGGATGCGCTGGCGCAGCATACGGCACTTGCCGCCGCGCAGATGATCGATCCGCTGCACGTGCTCCCCCAGTCCCTCGCATCCTTTTTTGCCGGACTCGACCCGGTGCCGCGCTCATTCTTTTTTGCGCTGCTGTTCGTCCACGTCTGCCTGCCGCTCGGCCTGATGCTGCTGCTGATGATGCACCTGCTGCGGCTTTCGAAACCACCGCTGTGGCCTCCCAGACCATTGCTGTTGGGCGCCGTGATTGGGCTGGGCATCGCAGCCGCTGTTCTTCCGCTGCCGCAGGTCCCGGAAGCCAGCGTCTTGCGCATCTGGAGCAAACTGCCACTCGACTGGCTGTACCTGTTCTGGGTTCCGGCGGCCCATGGTGGGGCGGGGATGCTCTGGCTGCTATCGCTCGGCACCACGGCGCTGCTTCTGGCCGTTCCAAAGTGGTTTGCGCCGAAACAGGACATTCCGGTCTCGACCCTGGATTCCAACCTGTGTACCGGCTGTGCCACCTGCTATGAGGATTGTCCCTATACCGCGATCACGATGATACCGCGCCCGAACCCCGATCCGCGCAAATCGCCGCTCGTCTCATCGATCGACCCGCTGAAATGTGTCGGCTGCGGCGTCTGTGCGGGATCCTGCGCCCCGATGAGCGTCGGTCCTCCGGCCCGGCGTGGACGCGATCAGCTCGCCTTGTTGCAGGAAGCCTGGCAGACCGTCGCCGCCACCCCGCCACGGATTGTCGTCTTCGCCTGCCGCAATGGTGTCGAACCGGCACTCAGTGATGACAAACTCCCGCCAAACACCTGGATCTGGAGCGCGGACTGTACCGGCAGCGTACACGCTGCGATGGTCGAATTCGTACTGCGGCAGGGCGCATCCGGTGTCTGCATCGCGACCTGCCCGTCACGTGACGCGGGTTGCCGCCTCGGACCAAACCTGGTCCGCGACCGGATGTTGCACGGCCGCGAGGCCGAGCTGCGCCCCACCGTCGACGTCCGTCGACTGAGCATCGTTGATGCGGCACGCACCGAGCCCGATGTCGTCCGTGCGGCCATTATGGAGCTCGAGTCGGTCATCGACAACCTGGACAATGCCGACCTGCGGGAATTGCGCGAATGGGATCCGACCTGCGAACCCGCCGACCCGGACGAGGTGCTGGCGCGATGACGTTTCCACGCGCCATCATTGCGGTCATCGTGATGGCTGGACTCGTCACATTGACCGCAATGGCCTCGACGACGCGCAAGATCGAACCCGCGCCGCATGCCGAACTGCGCGTGCTGTGCCGCATTCACAATGCCTGGCATCGCGACTGCAAGGCACCCGACCCCGCAGAGATGGACGAGCGGCTCCGCCACATGCGGCCGCCGACCGTCTGCGAAATTACGGCGATTCCGTACCGACTGGACATCACGTTGCGCGCCAACGACAAGACGGCGACCGACCACACACTCAAACTCGAAGGCGACCCTGCGCACGAAAACCGCGGCCTCTACTGCGACGAACGTATTCTGCTCGAACCCGGGCAGACGGTCCGCATCGATGCCCGCATCGAGCCCGTTGCCGAGGGCTTTGCCGAAGCCATATCCGACGCGCTGGCCGCAGTGACCACACCCGCGGCCGGCGAAGTCATCGTCCTCGCCGTTCAGGACGAAGGTTTGCGTTTGCTGACGGAGTAGCTGCCCTCATCGTCCCAACGGCGCCTCACCCTGGTCGTCAAGCATGAAAACGCGGCGGCCGCAAGTGGTTGTGTGTTCAGATCTTCATCGTTCCTCCTGATCTGGATCTGGACAGAGAGAATCCTTCAGACCGTTGTCGGTAGTCAAGCATTCGCCGTCGTTGCGGCA
>RFIY01000313.1 GCA_003695505.1 Candidatus Dadabacteria bacterium
CGGCGCAAGTACAGTACCTGTACGAGCAACAAGGGAAGATCCGCAAGCTGGAGCGGGACAAGGCGATCATTCAGGCGACACTTGACATGGTTGACGCAGCGCTCGACGCGCTCGAGTTTCAGACGCTGATCGCCGCAACATGCAACACGCCGGTTCAGTGCGCCGTGGGAGCACTGAGCGCCGGTGCCGGAGGCAAGCTGCGAGCCAGCCTCACGGCTGCGCGGGTTGGTATCGGCGCCGGGATCGCCGCTACAAAGGGTGGGCTGGGTCTGGGTGTTGGTATTGTCGAGGGGCAGATCAAGGATCTCGAGGATGGTCTGGCCCGTTGGGACATTGGACGACAATGTGACTATGCCGAGGTTGATTCCAATGCAAAGGTCAAGAATTTGCTGCTCGAGGTCAAGCATCGTCAGCGCGATATCCTTGACGCGCAGGTGCAGTTGAATCTTGTGACATCGAAATTGAATGGGTTGCAGGACGAGGCGAAACGGCTGCTCGCCGAACGAGAGGAAGCGGAGGCATTGGCGATCGAGGCCGAGGCCGCGCGCAACGATCCGAACGTGCGTATCTATAAGAACGATGCGGTCATCACGGCCGACCGCACCTTCGACCGCGCGCTACGCGAGGCCTATAAGCTGACGAAAATCTACGAATATTACACGAGCCAGAGTTATGCGGCCCTCGGCGACCTGTTCCTGGTCCGTCTCGTGCAGTTCGGGCAACCCTCGCTCGAATCGTATGTGGCCGATCTCGAGGACGCGTTTCTCGCCTTTGGCGAGCAGTTCGGTCGCCCCGACCTGCGGGTTGCGGTGATCTCGCTGGCCGAGGATATTTTCCAGATCCCGCGCGCCGATACGACCGGCGTCGCCCTCAGCGAGGCGCAGCGCCAGCATCTGCTGCGGGAACGCCTGCAGGACCCGGCGCTGTTGAGCCCGGACGGCTACATGACGATTCCGTTCCAGACGGTGGTCGCCGACCTGTCACCGCTGACCAGCGGACACCGGATCGTCGGCATCGAGGCGGAAATCGTCGGCACCGATGTCGGCGACGACCTGGGTCGCGTTTATGTCGTGCAGCGCGGCACGGGGCTGATCACCGATGCCGATCGCGACAAGCACTTCTATGGGTTCCCGGCGCGAACGGCCGTGATCAATCCGTTCTTCAACGGCACCCGCGTCTACGAAGACAATCTCTACCGCAACGCACGATTGCGGGACCGTCCCTTCGTCAATACGGCCTGGGATCTGGTGTTGAACCTGCGCGACGAGCGCGTCAACCGCGACATCAACCCCGCGTCGATCAACGACATCCGACTGTATGTGTTTTATGAAGATTTCACGAACCTCTGATCTCGTTCTGCGCGCCTTCGGGCTGGCCCTGATGGTGACGGCCTGTCTGCCCGACGGGCTGACCACGCAGTCCTGCCTGGCGACCGCGGACTGTCCGGATGGCCAGGTGTGCCGGATCGACGAGCAGGGCAAGGGACAATGCGCGGTTCCGCTGACCTGCGACGATCTTGCCTGCGGCGAGCAGTTCCGGCTTTGTGCGCAACCGGAAGGTGTTGCCGACGCCTTCTGCGCCGAAATCTGCGAACTCGGCTATGCCTGGAACGAAACGGCGTCGACGTGTGATCCGGCGCCCGCGAGTTGTGATCCCGACCATGAATTGTCGATCGTTGACCGCTGCGAGGCAGCGAATCGGACGTGCGTCGAAGCGGAGCCGCTCAAGGCGATTTGCGGCGATTGCGGCGATGGCTTTGTCGAAGGTTCGGACGGCCAGTGCGTGGCTGCCGGGAGCTGCGAAGCACTGGGTTGTGGCGCGATCCATCGCGCCTGCCCGGTCTCGACGCCTGCCGAGACCTGCGGTGAATGCCTGCCGGGGTACGCCGCTGACGGCGATGGCAATTGCATCAGCCAGCTTACCTGTGAAGATCTGACCTGCAATCCGGGCGAAACCTGCGTCGAGGCCGTGCCGGGAGCGCACGCCTATTGCGTCGGCGCCGGCAGCCAGTGCGAAGTCCTCGACTTCGTCGGGCTGATCGACACAAAGGGCGTCTGTCGCCTCTGCGGCTCGTGCGACCGCGAGGGTGAGGATGGTCCATACCTGGACGCGCTGTCGAGCGAAGGCAAGTGTATCTGCAAGACGAAACCCGGCTACTACTGGGAACAGGGCCTTGCGCCCCGCGCCGTGGCCTGCGACGCGGATGGCGACGGCTGGGTAACCGAGCGGGCACGGAAGTCGCTCGACGCCCCTGCGGGCAGCGCGATCCGCGAGAACGCACGCTGCGACCTGCGTCAGGTGGACGAAATTCAGCTCGTCAACGATGCCAACCAGTCGAAGCTGGTCGTGTTGCCGAAGGTGTTGTCGCTGTATGAACCCGACCGCAACGATGACCCCGCGCTGCTGCAACAGGCCATCGACCGCGGTGAGCTTGTCGACCTTGGCTTGCCGGCGACCGAGGCCGCGGCGTCGATCAATACATTGACGCGCTTTTGCATCGACCCGTCGGTCGACTACAACGGCAATGGCATCCCCGACATCCAGGACTGGCACGGCAACTATGAACTCGACACGGTTAGCAGCACGCTGCGCGACTGGAATGACTGGAGCTACTACGCCGAGCTGCACTACAGCTATTTCGTGAACAACGGCGTTACGGTCGGACGACTCGTCATTGCAGAGCGCCGTCGCGCGACGCTGCTGCCGGTGCGCTACGAAGACCCGGGCGACGGCTACTGGGCGGTATGCCGTCGTCGTCCAGACGTCGATTACACGCGCTACGCCGGGTCGAGTACACCGTTGTACGGACTCGATTTCGCGCGGTTCGGCCCGGACAGCGCCTGGAATGGCATGGGGCACCACAGCCAGTTCAAGTGCATTCAGATCGTGCAGCAGCGTACGGGCAGTGATCCGTATTACAAACAGGATCGTCAGTCGATCGGGCCGCGACCTGATGGAGAAGCGCTCGATCTGAATCGCTGTTCGGTATTCGATGCGATTCCCGCGCCGGGCGCACCGAGCGGCGCGGCCAACCCGCTGATGCCCGTCTATACCTGTAATCTTGAGACCGATCCTCAGCCCGGGTCGGTCTACCTGGCCGCGGTGCAGTACCGTGACACGAAAACGCGCTACGAGGCGAGCAAGCTGATCAACGGCACGACCGAGGTCACGTTGGAGCCGGCGTACACGCGGGGCTGCATCAGCGAGTGCGGTTTCGAAAGCCTGCTGCCGCCGGACGAGCGCTGCCCCGGCTACAACACCAACCGTGACTTTGACTTGTCGTTCTGTACGGTCAATCCGCGAACGTTTGGCCGCATCGCCTGCGGCTGCAGCACGCTGGCGGCCGGATCGAATTGCGAAATCGGTTGCACGCCGCTGGAACGGATGCAGTCCGCGAATATGAACGACGCCGCGCGTGTGGCCTGTCGCAGCGGCGCCTGCCCGGCCAACCTGACCGAGGACATGTACTGGCTCTGCGGTGACAAGGCCCAGGCCGAGGACACACGGATGTGCCAGTATCCGGCCGAATGCAGCGACCCGGCCGGACCCACGACCGGTTACGAGGTGCGCGGCGACCTGTCGTATCCCGA
>RFIY01000314.1 GCA_003695505.1 Candidatus Dadabacteria bacterium
AGACGGCGTTTCAGCTTGCTGCCCGGCACCTCGACGTGACGACGGTAGGCCATCGTCGCGTTGCGAATACGGGTCAGGAAATCTGCGATCGGATCGGTCATCATGGTCTTGATCCCCTTACCAACTGGCCTTCTTCATGCCCGGGATCTGCCCCTGACTTGCCATCTCGCGCAGGCAAATCCGGCAAAGATTGTACTTGCGGTAGACACTGCGAGGGCGGCCGCACCGACCACATCTTGTGTACTTGCGAACCTTGAATTTCGGTTCGCGCTTCTGCTTCTCGATAATTGCTTTACGTGGCATCGCTGATTCAGCCCTGTTTATTTCCGGAACGGCATGCCCAGCAGACGAAGCAGCTCGCGCGCTTCATCATCACTGGTTGCCGTGGTAACAATCGAAATATTCATCCCGCGTACACGATCGACCTTATCCACGGAAACTTCCGGGAAAATAATCTGCTCGCGAATCCCGAGATTGTAATTGCCGTTGCCATCGAACGCGCGTGGACTGACACCGCGAAAGTCCTTGACGCGCGGCAGCGCGGCGACGATCAGACGATCCAGGAATTCCCACATGCGTTCACGCCGCAACGTGACAAAGACGCCGATCGGCATTCCTTCGCGCAGCTTGAAGCCGGCAATCGACCGACGCGCGCGGGCAATGACCGGATGCTGACCGGTGATCGCACCAAGCACCTGCTGCGTCGCTTCCAGCACCTTGGCGTTCTGCACGGCCTCACCGAGGCCAACATTGACGGTAATTTTCTCAAGGCGTGGCACCTGATGAGGATTCGTATACCCGAACTCCTCACGCAGCTTGCCAACGACCTCGTTGCGGTACATGTCCAGTAGCCGTGCCACGGCTCAGCCCTCCAGTGTTTCGCCCGACGCCCGCGAAACGCGGACCCGGCGACCGTCTTCCTGGCGCTTGCTGCTGATCCGGCTGGCTTTTTCGGCCGTGGGATCCCAGAAGCGCACGTTCGAAATATGGATCGGCGCCTCGCGCTCGACAATACCGCCATGCGGCTGCTTCTGTGTCGGGCGTTGATGCACCTTGACGCGATTGATTCCCGCAACGACAACGCGACCGCGTTCGCGGTCAACGCTGATGATCTTGCCCCGGCGGCCTACATCCCGGCCGGCCACGACAATGACTTCATCCCCCTTGCGGAGACGGATACGTGTCCGCGACATCACAACACCTCCGGCGCAAGCGAGATGATTTTCATGAACCGGCGGCCGCGAAGTTCGCGGGCAATCGGCCCAAAAATCCGCGTCCCCAGCGGCTCATTATTCTTGTTGATCAATACGGCGCTGTTGCGGTCGAATCGAATGTAGCTACCGTCCTTCCGCCCGACTTCCTTGCGGGTTCGCACTACGACTGCACGATGGACGGTACCTTTCTTGACGCGACTGTTGGGGATTGCCTCTTTGACCGTGACAACGATCACGTCGCCGACGGAGGCATACCGCCGCCGCGTTCCACCGAGCACCTTGATGCACTGAACTTTTTTGGCGCCGCTGTTGTCAGCAACGTCGAGCATGGATTGTGCCTGGATCATGCTGCTACCCCGTTACCTGGCCCGTTCAACAATTTCGACAACAGCCCAGCGCTTCTTGCGCGACAGCGGTCTCGTCTCGACCAGCATGACGCGATCACCAATGTTGCACTGATTCTGTTCGTCGTGCGCGTGATACCGCTTACTGCGTCGGACGTACTTGCCGTAGACGGGGTGTTTTTCGATACGCTCGACGTTGACCACGACGGTCTTGTCCATCTTGTTCGAGCGCACGACACCCACTACGCGACGCCGCCGGGCGGTATGTGTCGTTTTTTCTTCGCCGCTCATGCCTGCTCTGCCTTCTGTTGCTCGCTACGCACGGTCAGCAGCCGCGCAAGGTGTTTCTTTGCTGCGCGATATTCGCGCAGCGCACCGGCGTCGGTCTGCAGCTTCATGCGCAGATCAAAAATCTTTTTGCGGGTGTCACGAATCTCGCCTTCGAGATCGGCACCACTCATTCCACGAATATCACTCAGGTCCGCCATGGCTTTAATCGCCCTTGGTCAGAAAACGGGTCTTGACCGGCATCTTGTGCGCAGCGAGCCGCATGGCTTCGCGTGCGAGCGATTCCGGAACTCCGTCAAGTTCAAAAATAATCCGCCCACGCCGAATCGGCGCGACCCAGTACTCCAGGTTACCTTTCCCCTTACCCATACGCGTCTCAAGGGGTTTCTTGGTAATCGGCTTGTCGGGAAAGACGCGAATCCAGACCTTTCCGCCCCGTTTGATATGGCGGTTGATCGCAATACGCCCCGCCTCGATCTGCCGGCTGGTCAACTGGCCATGCTCAAGCGATTGCAGTGCATAACGTCCGAAGGCGATGTCAGACCCCCGCCACGCCTTGCCACGGATACGGCCCTTTTGCTGTTTGCGGTGTTTGACCCGCTTTGGCATCAACACGGCTTATCCTCCTCAGGACCGGGACTCACCGGTCAAACCGGCGCGTCCAGACTGGTATTGTTCACCCAGGAATACCCAGACCTTGACGCCAATGACTCCGTACTTCGTCTTTGCCTCCGCAAACCCGTAGTCGATGTCAGCACGCAACGTCTGAAGCGGCAGCCGCCCAACGCGGTACCATTCGATCCGAGCCATGTCTGCCCCGCCGAGACGCCCGGCCGTCCGCACCTTGATGCCTTCGACGCCGAACTTCAGAGCATTCGAGATAGCCTTCTTCATGGCACGACGAAATGCGACCCGCCGTTCCAACTGAACCGCAATCGCTTCGGCCACGAGTTGCGCACTCGTCTCGGGACGCGGGACCTCCTTGATCTCGATCTGCACTTCGCGATTGATCAGCTTCGCGACTTCCTCACGCAGCGCCTCGATCGCTTCGCCCTTCCGGCCGATCGCAAGACCTGGCCGCGCGGTGTGAATCTTGACCGTGACCACCTGAGCTCCCGGTCGTTCGATCTCGATCCGTGCTACACCCGCGCTATACAGGCGCTCCTTGATGAATCGACGGATCTTCTCGTCTTCGTGCAGGAACTCCGCAACAGTGGGACCTTCGGCGTACCAGCGCGCGTCCCAGTCGCGCGTGATGCCAACGCGAAACCCGATTGGATGTACTTTCTGGCCCACGACGTTATCCTATTCTCTCTGCGAGTTCCAAAGTGATGTGGCATGTGCGCCGGCGAATCAGGTACGCGCGACCTTGCGCCCGGGGGCGGATCCGCTTCATGGTCGGCCCAACGTCAACCGTTGCCCGCTGCACATACAACAGGTCGAGATCCAGGTCTCCGCGTTGCTCTGCGTTCGCGACCGCCGAGTTCAACAGTTTCAAGACCGCACGTGCCGCCCGGCGGCGAGAAAACGTCAGGGTCTGAATCGCGTCCTCGACATCCTTGCCGCGGATCAGGTCCACGACGTATCGCGCCTTTCGCGCCGGCACGCGTGCGTACCGCAATGTTGCCTTTGCCGTCATTGCTATCTCTTCTTCGCCTTCTTGTCTCCGGCATGCCCACGATAGGTGCGCGTCGGAGCAAATTCACCAAGCTTGTGTCCGACCATATCTTCGGTGACGAACACCGGCAGAAAGGTGCGGCCGTTGTGGACGGCAAACGTAATGCCGACCATGTCCGGAGTAATCGTCGAACGCCGCGACCAGGTTTTGATGACCTGGCGACTCCCTGACTCGCGGTGACGATCCACCTTGCGCGCCAGGCTCGGCTCGATGTAGGGTCCTTTTTTGATTGAACGTGGCATGCTGCTGTTCCTCGCCTACTTGCCGTACCGCCGACGCACGATAAACTTGTCGGTCGGATGGTTCTTCTTCCGTGTGCGATAGCCTTTGGTCGGTTTGCCCCAGGGCGTCTGCGGGTGGTTACCCTTGCCTCGCCCTTCACCACCACCATGCGGGTGATCGACCGGGTTCATCGCAATACCCCGAACACTGGGACGCCGTCCGAGCCAGCGAGACCGTCCGGCCTTACCGAGCTTCAGGTTGGCGTGCTCGACGTTGCCAACGACCCCGACGGTCGCCCAGCAATTGCCGTGGACATTACGCATTTCACCGGAAGGCAGGCGCAACAGTGTGTATCCGCCATCGTGCGCCATGATTTGCGCGCTGGCACCGGCAGAACGGCACATCTGCCCACCTTTTCCGATTTTCAGTTCGATATTGTGGACAACCGTACCAGTTGGCAGATCCTTGAGCGCCTTGGCGTGCCCGGGCTTGACATCGGCCTGCTCTCCGGCGATCACCGTGTCCCCATCGGTCAGCCCCACAGGCGCCAGAATGTAACGCTTTTCACCATCCGCATAGTGCAGCAGCGCGATATAGGCGCTACGGTTGGGATCGTACTCGATTCCGGCAACCTTCGCTGGTACACCCTGCTTGTCGTGACGCTTGAAGTCGATCCGACGGTAGCGGCGCTTGTGCCCGCCACCACGCGTCCACATCGTCATGCGCCCCTGGTTGTTGCGCCCAGCCTTACGATGAATCGGCTCCAGCAGAGACTTTTCAGGTTCGCTACGGGTAACCTCGCCGAAACTGCTGGTCGACATGTGGCGTCGACTCGGCGTATACGGTTTGTATTTTTTTACAGCCATGTCGCTTACGCCCCTTCAAAGACCGGGATCGTCTGCCCCGGCACGACCTGAACATAGGCCTTTTTCCAGTTGGGTCGCTTACCCAGCGTCCGCCCAAAGCGTTTGACTTTGCCGCGTACGATCAGCGTCCGAACCGAAACAACCTGCACGTCGAACAACTGCTCGACCGCGCGGCGGATCTCGTTCTTGCCGGCCCGTCGATCAACTTCGAATACATAGACGTTTTCTTCGCCCTGAGCCGTGAACGATTTTTCGGTGACCAGCGGACGACGAATCACGTTGTAAAGATTCACACTCATGCTGCACCTCGCTGAACCGGCGCCAGGCGTTGCCAGACGCGATCAATGGCTTCCTCGGCGACGACGACCGCGTCTGCCCGCAGCACATCGTAGACGTTGAGCCCCTCTGGCTGGAGCACCCGGACACCATCCAGGTTGCGGAATGCGCGCTCCGCGGCCGACGGAACGCCAGCTTGCTCACGCGGTTGTCCAACGACGACAAGGACGCGCTTTGCGCCAACAGCGTTGATGACGTCACGCGCCTCTCGTGTCTTTGGCTGTTCCGGAGCGAAACCGCGCAGCACCATCAATGCATCGTTCTGCGCACGGTCGGCGACGGCCATTCGCAGTGCAAGTCGGCGCACCTTCTTTGGAAGCTTCGGGGAAACATCCTTCGGGCGCGGGCCATGTACGGTTCCACCACCTCTCCAGAGCGGACTACGGCGACTTCCGGCGCGTGCCCGGCCAGTCCCTTTCTGGCGCCAGGGCTTGGCTCCACCGCCCGCGACTTCAGCGCGCGTTTTCGTACTGGCCGTCCAACGACGACGGCGAGCCTGCTGCCAGACCACGGCGGCGTGCAGCACATCACGCCGCGGGCGCACATCGAGCAGCCCTTCCGGTACGCTGGCTTTACCTGCGTCCTGACCCTTGATATCGATTACTTTGACTTCCATCGTACTTTTCCGTCAACAGGTTGTCGTTCAGCCAGCCATCTCGATGCGAACCAGCGTATTCGGCGCACCGGGCACGCCGCCCTCGACAAGCAGCAATTGCTCTTCGGGCATCACATCGACTACGACCAGGTTGCGAATCGTGCGATACTTGTTGCCGTACTGCCCAGGCAACTTGCGGCCCTTCTTGACGTGCCCAGGTGTAGACGCGGTACCGATACTTCCTGGTGCACGGTGGAAATTGGACCCGTGCGAGGCACGCCCGCCACCGAATCCGTGGCGCTTCTGGACACCAGCAAAGCCGCGTCCGCGGGTTCTCGCACGGACATTCACCAGGGCGCCTTTCTCGAACAGATCCGGGCCGAGCTCAGCGCCCACTTCCGGGAGCTCACCTTCTGCGCGAAATTCCGCGACATGCCGGTAAGTGTCGGTTCCCAGTGATTGAAACACGCCACGCATCGGCTTGCTGATGCGGTCCGGCCGCACCACTTCAAACCCAAGCTGCACGGCGCTGTAACCGTCGACATCCACCGTGCGATGTCGCAAAACGCGGCACGGCCCGGCCTTGAGAATCGTCACTGGGCGGATCCGGCCGTTCTCGTCGAAGACCCGGGTCATCCCAATCTTTTTTGCCAGCAGTCCGAGCGCCATCAGCTCGCTTCCTTCACAGTCAGTTGTTTGACCTCGACATTGACACCAGCGGCAAGATTCAGCTTCATCAGCGCGTCGATGGTCGCATTTCCGGGCTCGATGATATCGAGCAGCCGACGATGCGTGCGGGTTTCGAACTGCTCCCGGCTACGCTTATCCACGTGCGGGCCACGAATCACCGTGTAGCGCTCAATCCGTGTCGGCAACGGAATGGGTCCAGAGACCTTCGCACCTGTACGACGCGCTGTATCGACGATTTCCGCGACCGCCTGATCCAGCAGCTTGTAGTCGAATGACTTCAGCTTGATCCGAATGATCTGATCGGAGGCCATGCCTACACCTCTTCTTCGGCAACGCGGCCGCTAAACTTCGCAACGATTTCCTGGGCAATGCTGTTCGGCACGGGTTCATACCGCTCGAACTGCATTGTGTAATTCCCGCGACCTTGCGTCATGGAGCGCAATTCGGTCGCATAACCAAACATTTCAGAAAGCGGGACATCCGCCGTGATCACCTGCGCATTACCGCGCATGGCCATCCCCTGGACGCGGCCGCGGCGACTGTTCAGATCGCCGATCACATCCCCCATATACTCTTCGGGGACAACGACCTCGACCTTCATGATCGGCTCGAGCAACTGCGGCCCGGCCTGCCGGAAGCCCTGCTTGAAACACATCGATCCAGCAATCTTGAACGCCATTTCGCTGGAGTCGACGTCGTGGAACGAACCATCAAACAGCCGCGCCTTGACACCGACAACCGGGTAGCCGGCCAGCACGCCGTTTTCCATCGCCTCACGAATCCCCTTTTCGACAGCGGGGATGTATTCGCGCGGGATCGTACCACCATGAATGTCGTTGACGAACTCGAACACCTCTTCATCGGTGGGTTCGAAATCCATGATGACGTGGCCGTATTGTCCACGACCACCAGTCTGCTTGATATATTTGGCTTCGATGTTCGTGGCCGGCTTCGAAATCGTCTCGCGATAGGCCACCTGAGGCGCACCCACGTTGGCCTCGACCTTGAACTCGCGAAACAGGCGGTCGACGATGATCTCGAGGTGAAGCTCACCCATTCCGGCGATAATCGTCTGCCCGGTTTCGTGGTCGACGTGCACACGGAAACTCGGATCCTCTACCGCCAGCTTGGCCAGTGCGGTCGACAGCTTTTCGTGGTCGGCCTTGGTTTTTGGCTCGATCGCGACCGAGATCACCGGCTCCGGGAACTCCATCTTTTCGAGGAGGACCGGCGCCTTGGGATCGCACAGCGTATCGCCGGTCACGACATTTTTGAGTCCAACGATCGCACCAATCTCGCCGGCTGGCAGGCTGTCGACCTCTTCACGCTTGTTGGCGTGCATCCGCAGCACCCGCCCGACGCGCTCCTTCTTGCCGCTGTTGGCATTCAATACATAGCTGGAACTGTCGAGCACGCCAGAATAGACGCGAACGTAGCTCAACTGCCCGACGAACGGATCGGACTGAATCTTGAAGGCAATCGCCGCGAGCGGTTCCTCATCCGACGGATGACGCACGACCTCACCCTCGCCTTCCACTTCGTGCCCGACGATCTCGCCGATATCGAGCGGACTCGGCAG
>RFIY01000315.1 GCA_003695505.1 Candidatus Dadabacteria bacterium
TGGCGGATGAGGTAACCGCCGGGAGTAACTCTTGAACAGCATACCGCAATCCAGCGAAACATCCGGTTGGCCGGGCGCGCTGCTGGCCGACCTCCGGCAGCTCGAAGCGGCGGGGCGTCTTCGGCTGGTGCGCGAAATCACAACCGCGCAGGGTCCGGAGGTCGAAGTCGACGGACGGAAGGTTCTGCTCTGTTGCAGCAACGACTATCTGGGGCTTGCCGGCGATCCGCGACTGAAGGCTGCGGCGATCGCCGCGGTCGAACAGTGGGGAACCGGCAGCGGGGCCAGCCGCTTGATCAGTGGGTCAATGACGCCGCATCATGAGCTGGAGCGGGCCGTCGCCGACTGGAAGCGAACCGAGGCCGCGCTGGTGTTCAACAGCGGGTACCACGCGAATGTCGGCACGATTCCCGCCCTGGTCGGTCGGGGCGATCTGATCTACAGCGACGCGCTCAACCATGCTTCGCTGATCGACGGCGCGCGTCTGTCGCGCGCGACGGTCCGCGTCTATCGCCATCTGGATGTTACGCATCTGGAGTCGCTGCTCGAAAAGGACAAGGGCCGGAGTGGTCGCCGTCTGATCGTGACCGATTCGGTGTTTTCGATGGATGCCGACGAGGCGCCGCTCCAGGCCATCTGCGATCTTGCCGACCGTTACGGTGCCTGGGTCATGGTCGACGAGGCGCACGCGAGCGGTGTGCTCGGCCCCGAGGGGGCCGGTCTGGTTCGGGAACTGGGGCTCGGCGAGCGCGTTCAGGTGCAGATGGGCACGTTCGGAAAGGCATTGGGCAGTTTTGGCGCCTATGTCGCCGGCGCCCAGGCGCTGATCGATACGCTGATCAACCGGGCTCGCAGTTTTGTCTTTACGACGGCGTTGCCACCCGCGGTCGTAGCGGCGTCTCAGGCGGCGATCGAGCTGGTTCGCAGCGATGACAGTCTGCGCGCCGGGTTGCTCGAACGCGTCGCCATGCTGCGCGCCGCGCTGTCAGAGCGTGGCTGGCGCGTCTTGCCTGGCCGGGCACCGATCATACCCATCGTCATTGGCGATGATCGCGAAACCATGGCCTTTGCCGACATGTTGTACCGCGAGGGCGGCATCCTGGCCGTCGGCATCCGACCACCGACCGTCCCCGAAGGCACGAGCCGTATCCGCCTCACGATTACGGCCGCACACGACGAGAGCCATCTCGCACGGATCATTCAGGCACTGAGCTGAGCGCCGAATCAGACCCTGACGTGACCGGAATACGGGGCGCTATCGCACTGTAAACTTGACGGGGATCTTGTTTACACGCACCATTGATTTGCCCCCGTTCGGGCGATACGCTCAAAACAGCTACCGAGCATCCCAGCCGAACGGAGGCCCAAGATGAATATTTCTCTGCGGTTTGTTGCGTGTTTGATCGCAGTTGTTCTTGTTGTCGGTTGCCAACAGGCAAACCAGCCGCCCGAGGCGGTCTTGTCCGGGCCGGACGCGGTTCTGGTCGGGCAGGTGGCTGCGTTCGACTGCGGTGGCTCGACAGATCCGGACGGAGACCCGATTGTCTGCAGCTTCGATTTCGGCGACGGCACCGTCGTCGACCAGGTGCAGCGCGCCGTGCATGCCTTCGCAACACCTGGGACGTTTGTCGTGACGCTTACCGTTACCGACGATCGTGGCCATTCGGGAAGCGCCGCGTTGCAGACGCAAGTTGGCTCTGGCCTGCCCCCGCTGGTCGCTTTTGTGGCCCCGGGTGTGGCGATTGTCGGAGAGGATGTGCTTGTCGACGCATCCAGTAGTGCTGATCCCGATGGCAGCATCGCGTCCATGACATTCGATTTTGGGGATGGGGTGTCGACAGCAGGTTCAGGGCTCGCGGCAGCGTCGCATGCGTACAACGCTCCCGGCACATATGTGATCGAAGTCGTCGCTCGCGACGACCGGGGTCTCGTTGGTCGCGCATCGCGCTCGATCGTCGTTGAGTCTGGATCGAGTTTCAATGTGCCGCCGACCGCGTGCTTCACGGCACCGACCGCAACCTTTTCCAATGCCCCGATATCGGTTGACGCCGGTTGCTCCGTCGGCCCAGGCGCCGAGCTTTCTTACAATGTTTCATTTGGTGATGGCAGCGCGAAAACCGGGCGTGTCGTGACGCACGCATATGCCCAGCCGGGGACATATACGATCAGCCTCGTGTTGACCGCGACGTATGCCGATGGTACAACTGCCAGCGCCGTCATGACATCCGATATCGCTGTGCAGAACCGAACCGTTCAGGCTGCGTCGATCAGTCCATCCAGTGGTTCTGTCGCGGGGGGCGCGCTGATTACGGTCAAAGGCAGCGGGTTCACGACGACCACCGATACGACGGTCACGGTTGGTGGACAGGCAGTTCTGGACCTGACTGTGATCGATGCCAGCACGCTGACGTTTCGTCTTCCGGCGGGTGTCGCCGGGGCGCAGGATCTGCGTATCGAAAACAGCAATGGCGTTACAGTGTGGGCCGACGCGTTTACCTATCTTGGCGGTGATAACCGCGCGAATCTGACGTGGTGCCCGGCCGCTGGCGCGGGAACCGATCTCGGGTTCGTCGCTGGCGATGACGACGCCACACGAACGGTGACAATGCCATTCGATTTCCCGTTTTTTGGGAGCACAATCGTCGCGGGCAGCGACCTGTACATCACGAGCAACGGCACGATCAGCTTTTCCGATGCGCGCGCGCCGTTCGCGAATGCAATGATCCCCTCGGCGAGCAATCCGGATCAGTTGATTGCGCCGTTCTTCGATGATCTGAATATCGGGTCGGCCGGTGTGGTTGAAACGCAGTTGACCGGAACCGCGCCGAACCGCGTGTTTACGGTGCGCTGGAAGCAGGTGGTCGACAACGCGACGCAGACCGAATCGCTGGATTTCGAAGCCAGCCTGTACGAATCGAGCGGCGACATCAAGTTCCAATACCGCAACCCGACGGTCAATGGCAATATGAGCCGAGGGCAGTCGGCAACGATCGGATTGCAGGACGCTGCAAGCAGCGGTGTGTTGGCCAGCTACAACACCGCGATCGAAGGCCTGGCTCCAGGCGGCGTGGTGTACCGTTTCGCATATGGTGCAGGCGGGTATACCGTTGATCAAAGCAAGACGCTGTCGGTCAGCGCCTCCAGTCCGGCCAGCGATGACACGATCTTCAGTAACGACTCGATCGTCGTAACGACGTCGCGGCCGGTCAATGCCAGGACGGTGAACGCCAACGGAACCGTCGTCATTCGGGATTTGACGTCCGGTGCGTCGTTTACGACGCTCGCGGTCAGCGTGATCGGGGACAAGACCCAGATCCAGGTGTCGCCATCGGCGCCGTTCCTGTTCGCACACCGCTATCTGTTGCAGGTGACGCGGGACGTGCGGGATGTCAACGGCAATCCGTTATCGCAGGATCCTGCGCAAGTGACCTGCGGCACGGTTGCGGCGCCGGTCGACTTCGGTCTGACGTTTACCGCGCAGGCATCGCTGATTGGTACGAGCAACGGCTTGCCGAGCGGTGGTGGGCCAACTGGCGTGGCGATCTTCAGCCGCAACGGGTCGTCGTATGTGATTGATGTCAAGGACAGCGGCAGGATTCAGACCTTTGCCCTCAAGGATCTGAACAACAATCTCGACAGCCAACAATTCGGTGGCAACAGCTTTTTCGATGTCGTTGTACATCCCTCGAACCTGACCGCGTACGTCAGCGACGATGGCAATGCGGAGCTTCAGGTGATCGACATAAGCGATCCGCAAAACCTCGCGCAGATCGGCGGGTCGCCGTTTGCGCTGAGCGGAAACAATAAGCCACAACGTCTGGCCATCTCCGCCGACGGCAGTCGTGTCTGGATTGCGGATGATGCCGATACGGTTCATGTTTTTGATACGGTCAATCTTCAGGAAATCGACACGGATGGCAACGGCGGCAATGGTACGACCCCTGTTGCGGTCTCCGGTGGATGCAAACCGTACGACGTCGCGCTGGCAAATGGGAAGGCCTATGTGGCCTGCAAGGGATCCCGCAAGGTCGACATCATTGATCAGGTGACATACAACGTAACCTCGATCAATCTGCCGACCGGCGGCGCGCGCAGCCGTGCCGTTGCGGCGAATCCGGCGGGCACGCGCGTCTATGTCGCCAATCGAAATGACAGTACGCTCGAAGTGATCGATACGTCGAGCGACAGCGTCGTGCAGACGATCACGATCCAGGGCGGCAACGGTTCACCGCAGGATGTCGCCGTAACCGATGATGGACGACTGGTGCTGGTTGGGGAAGACGGCAATGATACCGTCACCATTGTCGATGCGGCAACCGGCGCCGTGGTCGACACGGTCAACGGGTTCAATGGCCTGTTTTCACTTGCGATCGAACCCGGTACATATACGACAATCGTCAGCAATAACAACAACGATACGCTCGCAAAAATCCAGTAACGTTGTGGACGGCCCTCTGGCGCTACGCGCGCCAGGGCTGACTGTGTGGCGGGAAGCGGGCCGGCAGCAATGCCGGCCCGCTTCTTTCCTCATGTAGAGCCGTCAGCGACACAGACCGGGCAGGTCGGGCGGGCGACTCAGTCGTCTCGTTGTCTCCGCAGTGACGTCCCCGTCGCAAAATCTTGATCCAGGTCAATCTTTCTGGCGTTGGGCGGGCGATACAATGGACGTACCGTGGGAGGCTCCTGTATTATCGTTGCGACCGATCTCGATGGCACCCTGCTCGATGCGGAGAGCTACGCGTATGACCCTGCCATCAGCGCCCTGCGCGAACTGGCGGGGGCGGGTGTGCGGACGGTGTTTTGCAGCAGCAAGACGGCGGCGGAAATCGAGGCATTGCAGGCGGCGCTCGGAATGCAGGAAGGTTTCGTCGCCGAGAATGGCGCGGTGCTCAGTGACGGTGTCGCCGGGCATCCGCCGATTCTGCGTGGGCGTCCGGTCGATGCAGTGGATGCCGCGCTGGCGGCGTTGCGCGACGCGCACGACTTTCCCTGTCAGTGGTTTGGCGAAATGACGGTGGCGCGCATCTGTGAGCTGACGGGGCTGACGCCCGAGGACGCTGCGCTTGCACGGAAGCGGCTGTGTACGGAGCCGGTCTGGTGGCCGCCAGATTGCGGGCAGCAGCGCGCGCGATGGCGGGAGCTGCTCGCCGCCGACGGCTGGCAGACGCTGCGTGGCGGCCGGTTCGAGACGGTTGGCAGCGCCATGGACAAGGCAGAGGGGCTTGCCGCGCTGCTCGAGATCTGGGGAATCGAACGTAGCCAGTGCCGGATCGTTGCCGCCGGCGACAGTGAAAACGATCGCACGCTGCTTCAGGCGGCCGACGACGCGATCGTGTTTCCGGCGCGCGATGGCCGCTACCTGAAGCTGAAGCGCCCACATCGACGCGCGCCGGCAGCCGGGCCATCCTGCTGGGCGCGGGAAATCGGCGAGCTTTTGATGCCCATACTGGAGTCCCGAGCAAGCATGAGGAGACCCGAATGAGTGACTTTTTTCAAAACGGCCCCATCGCGACCTTTCACAATCTGACGAATCGTCCAGTCGAATCGCTCGAAGGCGAGATTCGCGAGCTGGTGGGGCGGCGCCCGGTCGCGCTCGTCCTGCCGTCGTTGTTCGAAGAAATCGGCACGCCGGCACTCGACAAGATCGTTGCGGAGCTGTCGAACGTCGACTACCTGACCAAAATCGTCATCGGTCTCGATCGTGCTAATGAAGCCGAGTTTCAGCAGGCACGTGAGTACTTCGCCCGCCTGCCGCAACGAACCTGGATTCTCTGGAATGACGGGCCGCGGCTGTCGAATCTGCGTGAGGAGCTGGCCGACCGCGGACTCTACACCGGTGAGCCAGGCAAGGGTCGAAATGTCTGGATGTGCTATGGCTTTGTCCTTGCGGTTGACGAGGTCGAGGTCGTCGCGCTGCATGATGGCGACATCCTGACCTATGACCGTTCGTTGTTGGCACGACTGATCTATCCGGCGCTACACCGAGCCTTTCCTTACGAGTTCACAAAGGCCTATTTCAGTCGCATCGGGGGAGGGCGTCTGCATGGCCGAGTTGCGCGGCTGTTCGTGACGCCGTTGATCCGTGCCTTGCGGATGTTATTCCCGACGTCGAAATATCTGGAGTACATGGATGCGTTCCGCTATCCGCTGGCCGGCGAAATGTCGATCGGAATGGGTACACTGTCAACCTTGCGTATCCCGAGTGACTGGGGGCTGGAAATCGGGTTGCTGACCGAGATGTATCGTAATCTCAGTGTCAAGCAGATTTGCCAGGTCGATATCAGTGACAACTACGAGCACAAGCACAAACCGCTCGACCTGTCGCAGCGATCGAGCGGGTTGGGGCGGATGGCCGAGGAAATCGCCAAATCGCTGTTCCGTTCGCTGGCGGCCATCGGGTACGACCTGCAGCCGGCGCGGTTTCAGACGATCCGCGCGACGTACTACCGGCAGGCGCTGGAAATGCTCGAGCGCTACGAGCGGGATGCGTCGATGAATGGACTCGCACTGGACCTCCATATGGAAGAACAGGCCATCGAGCTGTTTACGGACGCGATCATGGATGCCGGAGAGCGCTTCATCCGAAACCCGCGAGAGCGGGCGCTCATTCCGTCCTGGCGCCGGGTCAGGAGTGCCGTGCCGGATATTTACGAACGTTTTCGTGAGGCCGTAGAGCTGGACAATGCCGACTGAATGAGGCAGTCCGTGGGGCGAGTTATCCGCGCGCTGCGCGGGACCGCGTGCGCTGGCAGAACAGACCGTATAACCACGGCCGCAACCAGTGAAACGTACGCATCTGTTGCCGAATCTCTTCTTCGGCGTAGCGGATGCTGTAGCGCCAGGTTTTGTAGTCGAAGGACAGAGAGCGCGCGAAGTAGAGGGGCTTGAGCGCCTCGATCAGTTGTTCGCGTTCGCTGCCATATTCGCAGAAACGAAACAGCATCAGGTACACGACCGTGGCCCACTCCTCGGCGCTCATGTCGTAGTGGTCGGCGTGAACCATTGCGGTCATCCGGGTCAGGACGATGCCGGGCAA
>RFIY01000316.1 GCA_003695505.1 Candidatus Dadabacteria bacterium
CGGGTGACCAGAGAAGCCGATGCATCGAATATCTCGGCTGCAGGGTTCCATCGGGCGAGACGGAGGCGCGGCGTCCCTGCGGTTTCTTCGGTCCACAAGGCAAAGCTTTCGGCGCCAGTCGCAAACAACCGCGGTTGGCTCTGAGGGGAAACCCGGTTATCGATGCGTGTTGCATCCGAGGTCGCACCACGATACACCGTTGAGTAGAGCCGGGTTGAAGGACCAGCCTGCCTGCTCCAGAGCAGCAGCAGGTTCGCCTCCTGGTCGAGGATGGCCGCAAGATCCACGGCGCCGTCGTCGGGGCTGGCTGATGTCAGCGGCACAAGCGCGGCCGGAAGTTCGGTCGGCTGAAAGGCGATCGCGATCGCGCTCACAGCCGCACCTGCCTGCGTGGGCGCGACTACAGTACTCGTCAGGGCGGACTGAACCACCTTGAGTGCACTTGTGGGGCGTATGATCGACGCAAATGCCCGATCCGGCGACCCATCGGCGGCCGCAGCGACAATCCACGGCCCCCCGTCTGCCAGAAGTGATGCGGCCGTGTCCCGCAGCCACTGTGCCGTCGTGACAGCTTCATCCTGCTCGCTGCTCGGCAGGACCAGCATCCATATCGGCACACGCGCATTCAGGGTCGCGGCGCGCTGTGGCGGATCGGTTAACGCGGACAACGCAACCGGCAGCACTTCGATCCCGGTACTGCCCACGCCGGTGACCGGCAGCAACAGGGGCGCCGCATCGAAGACAGTGTTGCCATGGGCGACGCCGAATAGCGACGTCGGATCCTCGCCAACAACTGGAGCAGTATCCACGACATCGCCACCAGCGTCCAGCAGCAGCACATGCCAGACGACATCAGTCGTCTCTGCCACCCACGTCGTACCATCATCATCTGGCGGCTGGATCTGGGCGAATAGCGCCGCGTTTTCCGTGTCGGTCGTCGCAATGACGGAACGCGCCTCGATCACAGGCACAGCGAGCCAGAGGGACGACGTGACTTCACCCAGTCCGCGTGCCAGCCGCTGCAGGGCAGTGCGGGTCCGGTGCGTCGCGGCAAGCGCCCGCAGGCGTTCCCGTGCGGTTGGATCAGAAGAGTCAGCAAGTTCCGGAAAACGTGAGCGGTAGGCAGCGATCTCCAGACGGTAAAGGTCGTCCAGCGCCGCACCCAGGTCGGCAGGCTCGGTCAGTCCCGCCGTTGCAGTCGCAGCGGCACCGCTGGACAGGATGTATTCCTGCAAGCCCGCGGGCGCAACAACGAAAATGTTGTGCGGGGGACAGGTGTCGGCAAACGCGCGCTCGAGATCGCGGCCGGCAAGGTCGAGCCAGTCATCAACTGGCCCGGCATGACCCGGATCCCAGCCCGCGGTCATGGACACGATGGCAGCCTCCAACGGTTCACAACTGGGTGCAGTTTCGGTGTTGCCGTCGTCAAGGAACCCGATCAGGCCAGAACAGGCCGTTGCCGTCAGGCACAGAAGCGCCAGTCCCACCAGAGTTTGCGCGCGCAGACGAAGCATATCGTGTTCAGTCTAGCAGCCCATCCATCTGCATTGCCGCAAATTGTCAATGACAAACGGTGGTGTGGTTCAGGCAGACTTGACACCCCCTGTCAGGGCGGCGTACTATACCGTTTTTCACCGTCGTTATCGCTGTCTGCCCGCGGGGCCGCCACAGCAGGGAAAGGTCCAAACGTGAGCCGCTCGACACACCTGATTCGTCCATTTCGGGGCCTGAGGGTCCGACCCGAACTGGCGGCCGACATCACCGCGCCGCCGTACGATGTCATGAACAGCGAGGAAGCCCGTCAGATGGCGGCCGGCAAACCGGACTCGTTTTTGCACGTCTCCCGGCCTGAAATTGACGTCCCTGGCGCGCGTCCTGGCGATCCGGCGACCTATGCCGCGGCGCGTGCCGCATTCGAGCGTCTGATCCGCGAAGGGAAGCTGATTCGGGATGAACAGCCCCGGCTCTATCTATACCGCCTGACACGCAACGGACGTGCGCAACTCGGTATCGTCGCTGAGGTTCTGGTTCAGGCCTATCTTGACGGGCGCGTCCGTCGGCACGAATTTACCCGGCCCGATAAGGAAGACGATCGCACGCGGCACGTCGAAGCGATCAATGCGAACTCCGGACCCGTTTTTCTCATCTATCGCGATCGTTCAGCCTTGCACGGCCTGTTGCATGACTGGGTCGATGCGCATGCGCCAGATGTTGATTTTGTTGCAGATGACGGCGTGCGCCACGAACTCTGGGTCATTGACGATTCAGATGTGATTCGTGAGGTCGTGGACGAAATCGAGGCGGGAGGGGCGCTCTACATCGCGGATGGCCATCATCGTTGCGCGGCGGCAGCACGCGTCTGCCAGACCCGCAGAAACCAGGGAGCCAACAGCGCGGATGCACCGTGGGAGGCATTCCTCGGCGTCGCTTTCCCCGATAGCGAGCTGGAAATCCTGGATTACAACAGGGTCGTCCGGGATCTGAACGGACTCGACGAGTCGGAATTTCTTGAACGAATCCGCGAATCATTTGCGGTGGAGCCAGCCGATGAACCTGTACACCCATCTAATCACGGTGAATTCGGCATGTATCTTGGCGGAAAATGGTATCGGTTGAGGTACCTGGGCAAGATACCGACAGACCCGGTTGGGCACCTGGATGTATCGATACTGGCGACGGAGCTGCTGGATCCGGTCCTTGGCATCAAGGATGCGCGCAGGGATGAACGCATCAACTTCGTTGGTGGGATCAGGGGGCTGAGTGAGCTGGAGCGTCTGGTTGATTCTGGCGAATACGCAGTTGCGTTTGCCATGCGTCCAACGGACATCGACGAGCTGCTGGCCGTGGCGGATGCTGGTGAAGTCATGCCGCCGAAATCGACATGGTTCGAACCAAAATTGCGCGACGGCATGGTCATTCAACAACTCGAAGACTGAAGTTTCGACTGCGGGGCCGTTGGGATGACTCTGCAGTGATGTATATTGATTGATCAGTCAATCGATGTTTAAAGATCAGGAGGGCAGGCGATGAAACGTCGGATTTTCAAAGAAGAGCACAACATTTTTCGTGATCAGTGTCGGCGATTTGCCGAAGAGGAAATCGCGCCTCACATCGAAGAGTGGCGAAAGAACAAACAGGTCTCGCGCGAAGTCTGGAAAAAGGCCGGCGCCCAGGGATTTCTGTGTCCGTGGATGCCAGAAGAATACGGTGGCGCTGGTGCCGACTTTTTGTATAGCGTCGTGATCGCGGAGGAGTTTTCCCGGGTTGGCAATTCAGGTTTCGGTGCTGGATTGCACAGCGATGTCGTCGTGCCGTACCTGTATGACTTCGGGAACGAGGAACAGCGGCGACGTTGGCTGCCCGGATGTTGCGACGGCAGCATCATCACGGCCGTTGCGATGAGCGAACCCGGTGCAGGTAGTGACCTCGCCAGTATGTCGACGACCGCAATCGATCAGGGGGATCATTACCTGTTGAATGGTGCAAAGACATTCATTTCGAACGGGATTCTGGCTGACCTCGTCGTCGTCGCAGCCAAGACGAATCCAGACGCAAACCCGCCGCACGCGGGAATTTCTCTCCTCGTGGTCGAGCGCGGTATGGAGGGCTTTGAACGTGGACGCAACCTCGACAAGCTCGGTCAGCACGGGCAGGATACCGCAGAGCTGTTCTTCAATGACGTCAAGGTCCCCAAAGAGAACCTGCTCGGGCAGGAGGGCCAGGGGTTCTACTATCTGATGAAGAACCTGCAGCAGGAACGCCTGATGGTCTGCGTCGGGGCGGTCTCGCATATGTGGCGGATTCTCGAACACACGATGGAATATACCCGTGAGCGCAAGGCGTTCGGGCGTCCGATCGCATCTTTCCAGAATTCTCAGTTCAAGATCGCCGAAATGTACAGCTATTGCGAAATCGCGCAATGCTTTCTGGATCGCCTGATCGAGGAGCACATGGCCGGTGAGGACATCGTTTCGGAGGTCAGTGCCGCAAAGTGGTGGTTTACGGATACGGAGTTCCGCATGGCGGATGAAGGGCTGCAGTTGCATGGGGGATACGGGTATATGACCGAATATCCGATTGCAAACGACTTCGCGGACTCCCGTGTACAGCGCATCTATGCCGGTTCCAATGAAATCATGAAGGTGATCATCGCCAAACGACTTGGCCTCTGATCGAAGTTCGCCTCCGCAGAGCGCGAGGGCATAGCGGTCGGGTTGACGATTCAGGCGAGCTGCAAAGATGGCCTGAATCGATCAACTTCGGTCGCATCGGAAGTGTGCCCTGTCGTGACGTCGAAGATGAGATAGCAGCCGGAGCGGCAATCGAGAATGTCATCGGCGCACACGGACTCATTGCTATCGAGACGCTCGAGCCCCAAAACGACATCGCCCGTGCAGCGGAGTTCGTAGACTGCGCCGTTCTGTAGCGTGATTTGCATTCGGAATGCATCGAACAGCACCGCCGCGGCGGCGAGATGTTCCCGCACGGTTCCCAGCAGCGGGGCGACGAGTTGAGGCTCATTGCGCAGCGCCCGACGTCCGTGTGCGTCCTGCCCTTGGAACGTCGCCAGAAACATGAAGTGTTCGAGCGTGCGGTGAATACCGTGGGCATCGATGGCTGGCGACAAGACAACGTCGGCGCCCGCCTGGTAAAGATA
>RFIY01000317.1 GCA_003695505.1 Candidatus Dadabacteria bacterium
ATTTTCCGGCGCCGGTTCTGGTGACGACAACCGGCTTTGGCGACATCCTCCTGATCGACGATCAGCGTCGAGCCGAACTGTTTTCCTGGCAGGGACCCGCTGCGAGGGCGCGGTTCGAGCACGCCATTGAGCTGGATGTACGCGTGAGCCGTAACGGAGACTGGCAGCCCCCCTGCGGGTTGCCCGAGGCCTTCGAGTCCGACCGTCCGGTGGCGATTTCGTTTGTTGGGGCCTGGCGCGCACCGGAGGCTGAGCAGGCGGTCGCGGATGAACTGCGTGCACGCGGGGTACGCTCGATCACCTGTGGCACCGACCTGTCAGGTCAGATTGGTTTCGCCGATCGGACACGGACAGCGGCGGTCAATGCAGGGCTGCAACCGGTTGTCGATGACTTTATTGGGCGCATCCGGTCCGAGCTTGGCGACATCCCGGTCGAGATCATGGCCAGCTCGGGTGGGCTGCGGCGTCCGGAAACGTTTATGGCCCGCGACAGTATCCTCAGCGGGCCGGCAGCAGGGGCCGCCGCGGCCGCCGCGCTCAGGGCATCGCTCGGTGGGCCTCGCCTGTTGACGCTCGACATGGGGGGGACATCCACCGATGTGACGAGAATCGACGACCACCCACGGCGCTGTGATGCCGTGACGGTGGGCGGACTGCGGGTTTCGGGTACCGCGGTCGCCATCGAAACGGTTGCCGCAGGTGGTGGCTCTGTGTGCTGGTTTGATGGTGTGCGGTTGCGGGTCGGGCCGCAGAGCGCCGGTGCGGAGCCCGGACCGGCTGCGTATGGTCGCGGGGGGCCGCTGACGCTGACGGATGTCAATTTGTTGCGTGGCAGACTCGATGCGGACGCCTTCGATTTGCCGCTCGACCTGCAGGCTGCGCGGGAGATGGCGATGGCGCTGTCCCGGGAGTCGGGAGTTGCGCTCGATGAAATGCTCGACGGGCTGATCGCCATTGCCGATGATGTGATGGCCGAGGCGATCCGTACGGTCACCGTACGCGAGGGGGTCAATCCTGCCGATTACGTCCTGTGCGCATTTGGTGGCGCCGGGGGCGTTCACGCGGCCCGACTTGCGGACGAACTGGGTATCGGCGAAGTCATTGTGCCGCCGTATGCCGGTGTCCTGAGCGCCTGGGGTCTGCTCCAGGCCCAACCACAGCTCGAGCGCGTAGTGACGTTGCTCGCGGCCGTCGATGATCTCGACACGCTGCAATCCGTCCAGTCCCGCGAGGCGGAGCGACTCGTGCAGCGCCTGGAGTCCATCGCGAGCGCACAATCCATTCGGATCGAAACCACCTGGTTCGTGCGGGCGCGGGGGCAGAGCGTCGCGGTTGCGGTCGAAGGAGATCCCGGCCAGGATCTCGAATGCAGATTCCGCGAGGCCTATACGGCATTGTATGGTCATCGCCCTCCCGATGTGCCCGTCGAGGTCGAACGGATGCGGATCGTTGCGACCCGGCGGGGCGACGTTGTTCCACTCTCCCAATCACGATCACGGTCGGAGCGTCGCGGCCCCTGCACCATTTCCGAGGCTGGCGCGTCGATCTGGATTCCCGACGGCTGGGTGGCCCGACCACTGGGCGAGACCGGCTGGCGACTGGCCCGCGAACGACAGGTCGTACGCGCGCGAAGATTCTCTGACGCTGTCGAGGTCGAGCGTTTTGCAACGCGTGTCGGCGCAATTGCGGATCAGATGGGCGAGCAGTTGCGACGCACCGCCATGTCCGTCAATGTGCGGGAACGCGGCGACTATTCATGCGCGGTTCTGGACGTAGAAGGGAATCTGATCGCGAATGCGCCGCATATCCCGGTTCATCTCGGTGCGCTTGGCGCCTGCGTACGCGCGCTGAGCAGGCAGGCCGACTGGCGGCCGGGGATGAGCGTCCTGACGAATCATCCGCGCTGGGGCGGATCACATCTGCCCGATTTGACGGTCGTGACGCCGGTGTTCGGAGATAGCGGCCTGCTCGGCTTCGTTGCGAGCCGCGCGCACCATGCCGAGATTGGCGGGCGCACGCCCGGCTCGCTGCCACCCGACGCCGCCTGCCTCGATGAGGAAGGAGTGCCGATCGCGCCGCTCGTAATCGAGGACGATGGCGTGTTCCGTGAAGCGGCTTTGCGCCAGGTGCTCGGATCCCATAGCTGGCCGAGCCGCAGGATCGACGAGAACGTCGCCGATGTGCGCGCGCAGCTTGCTGCGAACCATCGCGGGCGCACGTTAATGATGGCGCTGGGCACGGAGATGGGCGCGGCGGACATGGCGCGCTTTGCGAAGATGCTTTTCGAGCTGAGCGCGATGCGTGTGCGCGAGGCGCTTGCACGAGTGGTCGACCGGCCGCGTCGCGGCGAAACTCCTGTCGAACCGGAAGGGCAGATCGTCGTTTCGCTGGAACCCCTGCCGTCAGGTCGCGTACGGATCGATTTCAGCGGGACATCCGCGGTCTCTCGAAATAATCTCAACGCACCGCTGGCGGTGACGCGTAGCGCCGTCATGTTTGCGCTGAGGACGTTGTCGTGTTCAGTGCTGCCACTCAACGAAGGCCTGCTTGCGCCGGTCGATCTGGTTGTGCCTGAGTGCTGCCTGAATCCGGATTTTTCTGGCGAATCCGCCCCCGCGGTCGTCGGCGGGAATACGGAATTGAGTCAGCTCGTCGTTGCGGCGCTGCTTGATGCGCTCGGCGTAGCCGCCGGATCCCAGGGCACGATGAATAACCTCGTGTTCGGCAATGCCCGATTCAGTTTTTACGAAACACTTGGCGGCGGGTGCGGCGCCATCGCGCACCGCGCCGGGGATGCCGCCGTGCATTCACACATGACCAATACCGCCCTGACCGACGTCGAAATTTTCGAGCATCGCTACCCCGCACGAATTGACGCCCTGTCGGTGCGACGGGGCAGCGGAGGCTCCGGGCGTCACTGCGGTGGCGATGGCCTGCGCCGGATCATTCGCTTCGAGGAACCCGTACAACTCTCGTTGCTGAGCCAGTATCGGCATGCGGGGCCGCCTGGCCGTGAAGGCGGCGCCGCAGGCGCACCGGGACGACAGTGGCTGGAGTTTGCCGATGGTCAAACCAGGGAACTGCGCGGCGTCGATGCCGCGAGCGTTGAGGCCGATACCCGTCTGGTGATCGAGACACCGGGCGGCGGTGGATGGGGCGCGTGTGATTTGCCTTGACAACCGGGATACAATGTCCGCCGGTATGTCTGAATTGACGCAAGATCGTTCGTCTCGCCCCACCGTGCTCGTCATCGAGGATGATGCCGTTACGCGGCGCGTCGTTGCTGCTATTTTCGCGGAAACCGAGTGGGACGTGATCGAGGCTGAAAATGGCGATGAGGCGCTCCGCGTGATCGCCTCGCAGCCGGTCGATCTGATTCTGCTCGATCTGACCATGCCCGTTCTTGATGGCTTTGCGTTTCTCGACTGCCTGAATCAGGATATGCGCCCGAGCAGCCAGGCGATACCGGTTGTTCTGTTGACAGGGCGCTCACTGTCGGATCGCGATCGGGAACGGTTCCGCGGCCGCGTGTCGCTGATGGTCGAAAAACAATCGGGTCCGTCCGGGATGCACCGCCAGTTGCGGGCGATCGCGCAGGCCTACCGCGAGTCGATCGGGATGCAACGTTGACATCGATCGGGGGCGGTCGGGGCCGGGAAGCCAGCCGCGACCGGCCGGTGGCTGCGGCGCCGCAGACACCGGAGCAGGCAGAGCAGGCACGCCAGCGCGGGGTGATTCTCTGGTTTGCCGGCGTGCTGACGATTGCCTCGGTGACATACATCCCGATTTATTTGCGTGATCAGTTACCTGCGGTTGCGTCGCTGCTGGTCGTATTGTCGGTTCTGGGTGGCGCCATGTGGGTCGCGCAGTGGCGCGTGCGTCGACCGTTACAGCCGGTGATCCACATGATCGTTGGGTTCACCTGGCTGGCGATCTCGGCCAGTGCCTGGATGCGCGCCGGACACTACTGGGATCCGGTGATCGAATGGCTGCTGCTGGTACCGCTGATCGCTGCAACTCTGATGGGGCCGGGCTGGGTGGTGTTCTGGACGGCCGCGGCGATTGCGTCTACGGTGCTGCTATGGGTGTACAGGGATCCTGCGCCGGTGGCCGTGGCGGCCCGGGGACAATGGTTGCTGCTTGACAGGGTGGGCGCACTGGTCGTCGTGGCGATCGTGACCAGCGCGTGGGCGCGTCTGCGGCAGCATACGCTGAGTGAACTGACACGCTACAGCGCGCGGCTCGATCGGACATTGCGGCTCCGTGACGACATGATTGCGCAGATCAGCCACGCATTTCGGACGCCGCTGACCACGATGACCGGGGTCGCGGAGCAGCTTCAGGGCGAGGCAGACGCCAGTAAACGTACGGAATTGCTCGATGCGGCGGATACGCTGCTGGCGCTTGTCGAAAACCTGATGCTGCTCACGGATCCCGAACTGAGCGACGGCAGCAGTACGCGTGAATTTGCGCCGCAACGTCTCGCCGGACGGGTTCGAAATTTGCTGCAGGACAGCACGGCGGACAGGCGTGACGTGATGGAGCTTCTCGCGATTCCTGAAGGCACGGTCATCGGGCCGGCACGGGTGCTGGAGCGTGCGTTGATCTGGATCGGCGCATCCGCGCTCGAGGCAACGGAGCAGCGCCCCGCCCTCAGACTGCAGGTCGTTGCGGGCGAGGGGCGGCAACGCTGGATGCTCAGCGGTGCCGGCATCCGGGCGATTGCGCCAACGATTGAAGGCCTTACGACGGATCAGACGTCGCTTGTCACGCCAGCGGGCAGCCGCAGATCCGAGCTGTACCTGGCAGTCCGTATGCTGCAGAATGCAGGGGTTGTTATTTGTCACGAACCTCCGGCGCTCGTTCTTGATGTGCCCGTCTGCGCGGCGGGCGCGTCACGGGCCGCGCCACTGATGGCGGGACGCGCCCTGGTGGCGGAAGATCACCCTGTCAATCGCCGGATAATCGAAGAGTTGCTGCTGTCGGCCGGTTGGGATGTGCGCGCGGTCGGTGATGGTGCGGCGCTGATCGCAGCGATGAATGAACCCTATGATTTGCTGGTGGTGGACTGCGAAATGCCGGTCCTCGACGGCATTCAGGCGGTCGAAAAGATCCGCGCCGACGGCTTCGATGGCGCCATCGTCATGCTGACGGCGCACGCGTCTGCAGAGATCCGTCGTCGTGCACTCGATGCGGGTGCCGACGCCGTCATGATCAAACCGTTGCGGCTTGATCGGCTCGCCGACCTGCTGGCCACCGTGCGCACGGGGCGACGGGTCGCGCCGGCGCTGGATGCGAAGACGGACTCGCCAGGCGCGGCGGCCGTGATCGACCGGGAAGCCTTTGATTTTGTCCGCGGCTTGCCGGACGGCGCCGATCTCGTGCGGCGATTTCGGCTCGAAGCGGAACGTCGAATGGTCGTCGGATCCGATCCGGCCGTGGGTTCGACCGAGCGCATCGAGGCCTGGCATTCGCTCAAGGGGGCGGCGGTGTCCCTCGGTTTCGCCGGTCTGGGCAGTGCTGCCGCAGCCTGTGAGGACACGATGCGGCGCTCCGGCGATCTGCCGGAAACACTGCTGGCCGCCGTGCGGGGCGCCTGGCGGGATGTATGTGTCTGGCTGGACCAGTCAGGGGGCGCCGCTGAAACGCCGCCAGGCGATTTCGCCGATCAGGAGCAGGACGCCGATCAACCAGAACCACGGTGATTCCTGAACCGGCACGAAGTCGCGGCGCGTGATCCGACGCGATTGCTCGGTGATGCGCGCAAGGAGATCTGGAGAATCGGCCTGTTGCAGGGACGCGAGCAGGACGTGCCGGGATCGCGCCCAGTCGCGCCAGGATGCCCAGTCGACCCGCCAGTGAACACGCTCCTCGAGTGGGTACTGCACGATCAGTGGCTGTGGCGCCGTGCGCGAAGCATCGCGTATGCGATAAATCCCGGGTCGGGTAGGGGCCCGCATCCGGAAACCGCTACCGTGATCGGTGACGTGGGTGATCGGCTGCCCGGACGCATCGACCAGGTCGGCGCTTCCGTGCGGTTGCAAGGCTCCGTGCAATGGCGCACCGGGCAGCACCACGGGCGGCTCCCAGCGTACCTGCAGATCGGTGAAATCCGGGTCGCCCGCCAGATACCGGACCATTTCGGACCAGAATGCCGCGATGGCGGTGCGGTCGGCGGCGGAACCGAGATAAGCGATGCGCCACAATTCGTCTGTCATCAGCGCGGCCGCGCGGCCGCGCCCGGCTCGTCCGACGACAAATAGCGGCTGGTCACCGGCTTGCCAGACGACGCGGCTGTCACGCGCGGCGCTGACATCGTAGACGCGGCGCAAGTCGACGGATGATGGTGGCGGCACGCCGAACCAGTCGCTGTCGGGCCCTGGCCGGACGCGCAGCGGTCCCCCACGCCACCCGCCGAAACCGAGCCAGGAGACCGGCAGAATGTCTCTGAGTGGTGTCGCGTGATAATGACCGAAACCGAAGGACAGGTCTCCGGCCAGCATCGCAAATCCACCGCCGTCATCGACAACAAAGCGGCGCAAATTTTCGAGCAACGTGATGCGAAATGCCGGGTCGAAGTATGGCTGATAATTGAAGTTCTGGAACAGCACAACATCGAAACGCGGCAATTCCGTGGAAAACAGCTCCTTTGTCGGGAACGGAATCAGACTCAGTTCATCGTTCGGCGCAGCGGGACGATCGCGGGTCGTGCGCAGAATCTGGAAACTGATCAGGTCGATCGCGGGATCGCTGCGCAGATGCTCACGCAGCAGTCGGCTTTCCCACGATGGGCGGCCGACAACATGCAGGACGCGAACACGGTCGCGAATGACCCGTACGGGTATGCGTGTTCGCTGAAACGCGTCGATGACTTCTCCCTGCTCCGGGATGATCTCGACGGTGAAGACCTCCCGTCCCTCCTGGACAGGCAGGACGTCCATCAGGACTTCGGTGGTCAGCGCGCCGGGACTGAATGCGAGTGCCTGCTCCGCCAGGGTGCGGCCCTCGGAACGGATGCGAATGCGTGCGTTCCTGCCGTCGCGGGTCGATTGCCTGCGCGTCTGAACGCGAAACCGCAGTGGAGAACGAACGAGCGCGTATGCATCGGCCTCTACGCGTTCGAGCAGCACCGGTGCCGGTGGCGACGTGGCCTCCGGCAACAGTACGGCGTCCGCCGTGGCGCTGCTGTCGCTGGCGAACGACAGTGATTCATCCGCGCCATCACTGAGCACGATCACGGCGTCGATGGCTGTCCGGTCGCCGGGCAGGGTCGACAGGTCGCGCAACAACGTTGTTGGCCCTCCGGCGGTCGTGACAGGTGCCGGCTCCCATCGATCCGCCTGACCCTGACCGATGTAGTGCATGACCTCGACCGTGCCGAGTTCGCCGAGCGAGCGCTTCAACTGGTCCGTTGCGGCGTCGATCTGTTGCTCGATGTCCGGGCGCAGGCGGACACTCGCGCTGTCATCGCGTACGATCAGGTAGTGCCCGGGCTGTACCTCCCAGGTCACCGACCAGGTTGCAAGTCCGAGGGCGGCAGCAGCGAACCAGGCGATGACGATGCCTCTCAGCATCAGGCTGGTCCAGCGGGTTCGTGCAGGGCTGTCTTCGCGAAGCGTCACCCAGATGACCAGCAGAACGGCCAGCGCCACCATTGTCATCGCAAGCGGCGTCAGGCGTGTCCATTCCCATTGCAGCCCGCCGTTCATCGATGTCGCTTTCGGCGTTCGAGGATGTACGGCAGATGGATCGCATCATCCTTGTAGTCGTATGTGGTCGCGTACATCATCAGGTTCAGCCCCTGGCGAATCAGCCATTCCCGCGTCGCGGCGGGCAGGGGCAGATTCCAGTTGCCAAGCGGAGTCACCGACAGGCCGCGCATCAGATTGGGAACAAGGAAGATGCGCTCAAGGTCGCCTGCACGATACAGCCAGGGACGTCCGGCACGCTCTGGATCGTGCCAGCCATCGAGCAGGTAGAACGTCCGATTGAGGACATGGTTTCCGGGAAGCTCACGCCATGTGCCGCCCGGTCCGTACTGCTTGAGCCATCGGCCGATCTTGCGCGCGTACTGCCGGTATTCGGCCGGGCCGCCGCAGTAGTCGATGAGCAGGGTGCCACCTCGCGACAGAAAGTCAAGTGTCGCGCGGGCAAGGGCCGGATCGCGATCCGGGCGGAAGGCGTGGCATCCCGCCCACCAGACGAGCGGATCGGCCGGCCGGGTTGCCGCCCAGCGAAAGGGTACGGGTGAGGGGCTGAACTCCGGGCTCGACCGTTGCTCCCACAGCTCGGTCAGATGGGCGATGCCGTCGAGTTCGGCAGCGGCCGCGCCGGATTCGATTGGAACCCAGATCTGCAATTCGGACAGGTCGTCGGCCAGCGCGCCAGATGGCATCGCGAGCAACAGCAGTACGGCAACGCCGGCGCGCGAGGACCAGCTTGCCTGCAGCAGCCATAGCAATGCGCCCGCGGCAAGGAACCAGAGGTCGAGCGGTTCGCTGACCGGAATGTTGGCCGGCGCTGATCCGGAATCCGCGCGATGGTCGACGTGCATACCGGATGCGGTGCCGGCCGGAATTTCGCCGGAGGGCGTCCGGGTGGAATACAGCGCCAGGCGCCCATTGTGCGTTGCGCTGTACCATGCGAGGCTTCCGCGTCCATTCGGGCGAGCGTAAGCCGTACCGATCAGTCGCAAATCGCGGAGTCGGGCGAGTTCTGCGGACTCGGCATCAACGATCCGTGCCGTTCCCGACGGGTCGTCGAGTGTGTTCATGATCGCGAGCCAGAGCGGTGCCCAGACGGGACTCACGGGCAGGTTGGATGATGCAGGGCTGAAGTCGGTCAACCAGGTGAAGATCTCGCCGGCGCCTTCGCGATGCGCGACGAGCAACGGCAGGCCATCTGCCGTTTCCAGCAGGACGATCAGTTCGGGCAGTGGGTCGGCCAGTGGATAGATGCGCTGGACGTGGATGACCGACCAGTCGAGGTCCGCCAGTTGGGGCCAGCGATCGAGCAAGGCTGTGGTCGGCCGGACACCGGGCGTGGCCGCATCCTGAACCGGGTGAATCCAGCCGGGTGTCCAGCGCAGTCGCGGGTCGCCGGAGTGCGATTCAACGGGGCGAGCGATTGCAATCGCCCCCGCTTCGACACGCGACCAGGCCGTGTCGAGAAGGTCTGCCGGCTCCTGCCCCGCCAGCAGAAATACGGTTCTCGACGTCGGAACGTTGTCGTGTTCAAGGGCGGTGGCAAAGTGCAGGCGATCACTGGCGGCGTAGAGCAGGTCGGTCAGGAACATTGCCTCGTCGGGCTGGGGCACGCCAAGCAGCTGCACCGACGGGCGTCCGCCGGTTGGCACCCAGACGGGTACCCGGTCATCCCATGGCGCGGCGTCCGGTGCGTCGCGGCGCACTTCGATGGTCAGGCGACCGGGTTCGTCGGGCAACAGCAGCTCAAAACGGAAGCGGCCGTGTTCGTCAGGTCGGGCTGTTGCAGGTGGGCGCAATGGCTGATTCCATCGCACAGCGATCAACGGTCGATCCGTGCCGGTATAGTGGCCATCGAGGACAATGGATCCGTTACGGATGTGGGAAGCGAGCGTGTCGATGCCGCTGTTGGCCGGCGGCGTGGGCTGTCCGACCGCATACCAGCGCCGTGAGCGGCCGGTGGGCAGGCCCGACCAGTCTGGCGCGGAATCGGAGACGATGACCAGATCGGTCTGTGGTTCGACAGCACCGGCACAGGCGGCCAGCACCGCATCTCCAAGTCCTGTGCCCTGTTCCAGTGCGCTGAGGAAGGCGCCGGGTGTCGCGCGAGACGCATCGAAAATGATATCCGCGGTGGTGCCGCGGCAGACGGCCACGGCGCCTTTCGACCAGTTGTACCGCCGCCAGACCCGGTCAAGCCAGACGGCGGCGCGGTCGAGCGGGCGGTTTCCCGCGCGGCCCTGCAACATACTTGCCGAACCATCAACGATGAACAGCGGGTTGCGCAGATCTCCGAGGTCCAGTTCGCTCGCGACCAGGCGGGTACAGGTTGGGCCAACGGCGCCGCCGACAAGGGCAAGCACCGCGAGCGTGCGGAGCGCCAGCAGCCAGGGCTGATCGATGCGTCGTACGCGCTCATCGATGGGCTCGGGTTGCGGCAGGAACCGCCACGCTGCCCAGGCGCGTGGTCGTGGTCTCGTGCGCGTGAACAGGTGCAACAGCAGCGGGATCGCCGCTCCGATCGCCAGCCAGGCCAGAAAGGCGCGCGTCACGTCCGTTCTCCCGATGCAAGGAACACGGCATCCGTCAACAACTGTGCCGGTTCGGCAGACAGGCGCAACGGAATATCGGCATGGCGGGCGATGCGGCGCGTCGTCACGATAAAGGATTCGAGGTTGTTCAGATAGGCGTTACGAATCCGGGACGCATCGAGCCGAAGACGCGCGGCCGCGTCCGCTTCGATCAGGTCGAGCGACTGGGGTCCACGCAGTCCGAATTCGCGCTCCAGGGGGTCGAGCAGATGAAGCACGCGAACATCGCGACCGCGCGCGGTGAGGTCGCCGAGAGATTCCAGTAACACCTCACTGCCGGGATCGAGCAGGTCGCTGACCAGGATCACAAGATCGATGTGTACGGCGCAGGCATCGACGGGTGGCGTGAATCGGCCGGTCGGGGGCGCCGCTTCGAGACGGTCCAGTATCCGGGTACGCCCGGTACGGCCGCCGGCCGGCGGCTGAAAGTCCGCGCCATCGAGAAGCGTGACCGAGTGGCCCTGGCGGATCGCGTGCAGTCCAATGGCCGCAGCAAGCGTCTCGGCGCGGGCGCGTTTGCTGACGGGGCCGTCGGGTGTATCCATGGACGGTGAGCGGTCGATCAACAATGCGACCTTCAGATGCGACAGGCGGTCATCCTCTCTGACCATCCAGCGGTCAAGGCGCGCTGAAGCGCGCCAGTCGATTCGATTGAGTGGATCGCCGCGGTCGTATGGGCGTAGCTCGCGGAACGTTCCACCGGGACCGCGCTTCCGGGTCGTTTGCAGACCGACCCACAGGGAGCGCGACAGCGTCCGCGCCCGCACCGGCAGTGGCAGTGCCAGCAGCGCTTCGAGGTCTTCTGGTGTCACACGGCGATCGACAGCGAGCGCAGGATCTCGATTGTGATGTCCCGCGCGGATACATCGTCACGATTGGCGCGGAAATTCAGCACGATCCGGTGCGCGATGACCGGTTCAAGCAAACGCGGCAGATCGGCCAGCGCGGCGCTGGTTTCGCCGCGCTGCACTGCTTCGGCCTTGGCGCCGCGCACCAGCATCTGGCTCGCTCGCGGGCCGGCGCCCCAGGCAACATACTCCCGAACGATCTCCGGCGCTTCGGGGTCGTTGGGGCGCGTGGCGCGAATGAGACGTACGGCCAGCTCTGTCACCGCGTCGTCGGCGGCAACAAGGGAGCAGGCGCGCTGCAGTTCGATGACTGCATTGCCGTCGAGTACCGGACGGGCTTCTGCCTCGTGCAGACCGGTCGTGCGTCGCAGGATCTCCTGCTCTTCATCGGCACTGGGATAGTCGAGCATCAGCGAAAAGGCAAACCGGTCCAGTTGCGCTTCGGGTAGTGGGAAGGTGCCTTCTTGCTCTACCGGATTTTCGGTGGCGATGACCAGAAACGGAGAGGGAAGCGGATGGGTGGCCTTGCCAACCGTTACGGCCCGTTCCTGCATGGCTTCCAGGAGCGCAGATTGCGTGCGCGGTGGCGTCCGGTTGATTTCATCGGCCAGCACCAGGTTCGCGAAGAGCGGTCCGGCTTCGAAGCGAAAACCGCGATCGCCGCTATCAGGGTTGCCAACCAGAATCTCACTTCCGGTAATGTCCGATGGCAACAGGTCAGGCGTGAACTGAATGCGACTGAACGAGACATCGAGCGCGTGAGCCAGAACGCGTACGCTACGCGTCTTGGCCAGACCCGGAACCCCGATCAGGAGGCTGTGCCCCTGTGTCAACATTGCGCGAATCAGCGTGTCCAGCAGCGGCTCCTGCCCGACGATCACACGGTGTACTTCGTCGCGCAGTCTGCGGATGCGCTCGGCAGCATCTGCTGCGCGATCGGCTGTCAGACGCTCGTCAACTGTTGAGTTCATCAAATCGCTCCAGAGCCTTGCGGTAACGTTTCAGTTGTTCGCGGTCGCCCGCGGCCTCGGCGGCCTCAACCAGTCCCGCAAGAACCTCGCGGTGAAAGGGCGCGATCGCAAACGCGGTTTCGTATCGTTGCAGGGCGGTGGCGGCATCGCCGCGCAACAGGGCAATCTTGCCAAGCAGCCAGTGCGCGGTGGCTCGATCTGGGTCGCGCACGAGCAGTTCGAGCAATTCCTGCTCGGCCTGCGGGTAGCGCGCCCCGGTAATCAGGGCTTCCGCGATTCTCAGCCCGACCGGCGCCGGTTTGTGGCCGATCGCATCGACCGCCTTGGTGTATTCCGTCAGCGCGGCCGACCAGTGGCCTTCGCGTCGCAGCAGATCGCCGAGCCGCACATACTTCCGACCTTCACGCTGCTCTACTGGTTCCGGCTCCGCCAGGTCGGGATCCTCGGCCACTGACGGTGGAATAAAACGGTAACCCGGGACGGGGTTGAATGTTTCGCCGGCAACGCGCGCCAGAAACTGCTGCCAGAGCTGATCAAGGGTCGAGACGCCGAGGAATCGATAGCCAGCTTCCGGGCTCTCACTGAATGCTTCGATCGCGGCGCGCAGACGCGGCATGCCGCCATCGACGACGAGCTGGCGGACGAGCAGGGTCACCTCCGCGAAGGCGAGGGAAGTTTTCCAGCCGCTGTCGAGCTTCGCCAGCGATGGCATCATCTGGTTGAATGGCACCCAGGTGTCCTTGCGACGCGCTTCCGCCAGGATCGATTCCTGGATCGGATGAAGATCGCCGATCCGCTCCGAGCGCCAGCGGCGTTCCTCGAACTTGGCGACGCCTTCGTGCAGCCACAGCGGCGCCCGGTTTCGGGTCATCCGTGACACGACAAAGTGGACCAGCTCATGGCCGAGCGTGTCGCGCCATTTGTAACCCCGCGCCATCCGCCGGGGGCTGACGATCATCAGGCGGTTGAACTTGCAGAGTGCGACAGTGCCCGATGTCTCGACCTCTTTCTCGGTCAGCGTACTGACAGCGACGAAATCCAGCACCTTCGGATAGATTTCGACCCGTATCGGCAGCGCGGCCTTCGGGATCGTGTAGCCGAGATCCTGCTGCAATGCGTCGAGCTGTCGCTCCAGGGTTTCGGCAGCAAACGGGGCGATGATTTCGTCGAGGCCGGGCTGGAAGTGAATCAGGAAGCGATCGGAACGATACGTCTGCATGCCGCGTGTCCGGCGCGCCGTTTCGCGATACAGCTCGGCGAGTTCACCATACCGGCTTGTATCGCCGATCAGTTCGATGAAGCGGCCCATTTCTTCGGCGGCATCATCGTAGCGTCCCAGTTCAAATGCGAGCCGGGCGCTGGCCATATGGGTCTCGGGCGCATCAGGTGCGCTGGATCGGAGCTTTTCGAGCAGGTCGAGACCGTCTTCGGGATGCCAGGCATCAATGGTTGCCTGAATCTGGCGATAAAGTGCAAAAACATCGTCCGCCTGAGCCGGACAGACGACCAGAAAGACTGCGAGCAGCCACGACCATCGCAGGCAGCGGATCATGCGGCCCTCAGAACCCCTCTTTGAGCCGCCAGCCGATGCCGTCGATGTATTCCCAGTGCTGAACCGAGGTGAATGTTTTCTCGATGTATTTGGGAACCTGATAGCCTTTGCGTTCGATGACGACCGTCGCCGTCACCTCAGATTCATGCGTTACGTCCCGCACCGACCACTCCTGAAAGTCGTAGTCTTCGACCGTGTCGCGGGACCAGTCCCGAAACTCGTGGGCGGCTTCGGGCGCCACGAGCGGCGCGGCTTTTTCGGGGGCTTCCCAACGAATCATTTCGTTATAGTCGTGGACATAGGGCATCAACGCCTTGCGGGCGGCCTCGGAAGAGGCGCAAGCGGAGACGCCGACCATAATCAGGAACAGGATGACGCGAAACATGCCTTTAAGTGTAGCAGCGCGCCGCACCTGCTGGCATGGCGACGGGGTTGGGCGGCAGAATGATGTGCAGACGGATGCCCCGGGGCGGCCGACCGTTGTCGCCTGAAACCAGATGGAGGTCCTGCCATGGGTGCTGACCCGTACGTCCTGTTCGCCCCGCCGGGTGCCAGCGATCTTCCGCTGGGTGACCTTGCCGGTCCTCTTGGCTGTTCGGCCTATGATTTGCGCCTGCGGCTGCGTGACGACATCCCTGCACTGCTGGCAACCGATCTGGACGAGCAGTTGGCCAGAGATCTGGCGGCGCGCGTTCGACGCGGTGGATCGTATTTGCTTGCGTGCAGGCAGATTCCACTGTTTCGTCCGTTCGATGTCCAGCGGCGCGTGCAGCCGCGCATCGATGACGGCGCGCTCGTGTTGCAGCGCGATGACGGGCAGCGCATTGCCTGCGGAGAAATCCAGCTCGTCGTCTACAGCCGGACGACATCCCGCCGCGTCGAGACGGAGACCCAAACACAGAAAAAGTTGAGCATGGCGCGTACGCTCGCGGCCGGAGGGCTTCCGATGCACAAGAAGACGGAGGTCCGGACAGAGCGCTGGGACGGCGTGGCGGAAGTGGAGCGCTTTTATGTGTTCGCCGGTCGTGGCGTCGAACCGGCTGGCGAACTTGCCTGTGAACAGATCGATTTCGCGGTGCTCGGCGACGAGCGTGATGTGTCGCTTACCGCCAACGTCCAGAAACTTCGGGCGTTGTTGCAGTCACGGTGTGCCGAGGCGCAACACGATGATCGCCTGTTCGCGCCGGGCGCGACGACAGTGACGGGCCGCTATGCGGGATTGTACAAGGCCGCGGGCGTACCGGTCGTGCTGGCCCGGCAATTACGGATGTTGCAGTTGTCCGGCTGGTATGCCGCCAGCGAGCCGCAGGGGGAGTAGTCAGCGCAGCCGCGCGCCGAACTGATCCTGTACGGCGGCGATGACCTGGGCGATGACCGCGTCGACTTCTTCCTGTGCCAGCGTACGATCGGGGGCGCGGAAGCGCAGGCGAAAAGCGACGGATCGTTCGTCATCGGCCAGTCCCTTGCCTTCGTAGACGTCGAAGACATGAACACTTTCGAGCAGGTCGCCGCCGGATGCGATGATTGTGTTCCTGACCGCGGCAGACGCCGTGGTGCGTTTGAGGACGAATGCAAGATCACGGTGGCTGCCCGGGAAACGAGGCAGCGCGGTATACTTCGGCGTCTCGCGGGCTTCCGATGCGCCCAGTAACACATGCAGGTCAACTTCTGCGCCGACCACCGGTGTTTGCAGCTCGAGCTTCGACGCGGACTCGGGTTCGAGTTCTCCGAGCCAGCCGCATGTGACGCCGCCCAGCAGCAGCTCAGCGGATTTGCCTGGATGTAATTCGTCCCGGGTCTGTGCCGGTCGGCATTCCAGCGTCGCCGGGTCGATGCCGAGATCCGCCAGTACCGATTCGAGGATGCCACGCGCATCGAACAGATCGACCGATCGGTTTTCCGCCCAGTGTTCCGGAACTCGACGGCCGGTCAGAATCAGACCGAGATGCCAGCGCTCGTCGATGTCGTTGTCGTTCGCGCGGAAGATGCGGCCAATTTCGAACAGACGCACATCAGGTTCACCGTGACGCTGGTTGTGGGCTGCCGCAATGCACAGGCCGGGCCACAGCTCGGTTCGCAGGGCGGCGGTCTGCTCCCCGAGTGGATTGGCCAGCGCGACAGCGCCGTCAACCGCCGGGCCAAAACTGTAATGGACGCCCTGCAGCAGCCCAGCGGCGACGAGCGTGTCCATGATTCGGCTGCGGATGCCGTAGAATCCGTCGTCGATGCGTGCGACGACGGGAGCCTCGGGGAGTGTCGGCTCGAAGGCGTCATACCCGGTGATGCGCGCGATCTCCTCGGCCAGATCTTCATTGCGTGTGATGTCGAAACGCCAGGGCGGAACCAGACGCTCGCCGCTGACTTCGGACAGGCCGAGGCGGGTCAGGATGCGGTCGCATTCCTGCGGTTCAGGCAGGTGCCCGAGCAGGCGTTTCGCGGCATCGGGATCCCAGCGAA
>RFIY01000318.1 GCA_003695505.1 Candidatus Dadabacteria bacterium
GCACAGGAGATCGGCAGGGAAGTTCATACACTCGGCGCCAAATCCGCGTGGCCCGACTGCAAGCGTCTGGCGCTGGATATCCGCAACCTCTCCGAACAGTTGCGCGAACAGGTGCAGAACGTAGAATAAAACCTTTACCCGTCCCGAGAAACGCGTCCAGATCGGCCAGGCGGCAATGCAACACCGACCTTTTCTTGTCATCATCAGCGCACCGAGCGGCACCGGCAAAACCACCGTCTGCCATGGCGTGCTGCGGCGGCTGGAGCATATTCGCTTCTCGATCAGCCATACCACCCGACCGATCCGGCCCGGCGAAGTCGATGGGCGCGATTACCATTTTGTCGACCGCCCGACGTTCGAGCGCCTGCGAGACGAGGGCGCGTTCCTGGAATGGGCCGATGTATATGGCAATCTCTATGGCACCAGTGTCGCCGAAATCGAACGCGCGGCCAGCGAGAACACCGACCTGCTCGTCGAGATCGACGTACAAGGCGCATTGCAGATCATGGACAAGGATGTCGATGCCGTCAGTGTGTTCGTGCTGCCGCCCTCACTGGACACGATCGAGCAACGACTGCGGGCGCGCGATACCGACCGCGAGGATGAAATCGAACGACGCCTCGCCGAAGCGCGCAGCGAGCTCGCAAAGGCCGGCTCGTACGATTACTGGGTCGTCAATGACGACCTGGAGCAGGCAATTGCCGATGTGGCCTGCATCGTCCGGGCGGAACGACGTCGGCGCACCCGTCAGCGCATCGCAGGCCATCCACTGGAACGATTGCTTGGCGAGGGAACGCACTGATGGTTCGGATCAACAAGGTCTACACGCGCACGGGCGACAAGGGGATGACCCGACTCGGCGGCGGGCAGCAGGTACCGAAAACCGCGCCGCGCATCGAGGCGTACGGGACGGTTGATGAGCTGAATGCGACGCTCGGCCTCGTCGCCGAAGCCCTGCGTGATGCCGATCCCGGTGATCTGCGGCCGCGTATCCTCCGCATACAGAACGAGCTGTTCGACCTCGGGTCGCAGCTTGCGGTGCTTCCCGAAGACCGCGTGCCGCAGATGGCCGTGATCTCAGAGGATGACATCGACCGCCTCGAACAGGAAATCGATGTGATGAACGCAGATCTGCCGCGGCTGGAATCGTTCATCCTGCCGGGCGGCGGAGAAGTCTCGGCACGTCTGCACCTGGCGCGTACCGTCTGCCGCCGCGCCGAGCGCGCGACACTGCGGCTGGCCGAGCAGGAACCACTCGATGGCAGCGAGATCCGCTACCTGAACCGTCTCAGCGACTGGCTGTTCGTCGCGGGCCGGCACGCGGCGACGGCCGAAGGCATCGAAGAGACCCTCTGGCGCCCCGGCGCCCGCTGAAGCGGCCTATTCGCGGATCCCGAACAGGTCGGCCATCTCGGTCTCTTTCTTCTGCTTCCAGCTCCTGAATTGCGCATTCGTATCGCGCAGGCGCTCCATCAGGGTCGCTGCGAATGCCTGGTAGATCTTGCGCGCCAGACGATCGTCTGACGCAATCAACTGCTGAAACGCATCCTTGGGCATCAGGAATGCCGTCACATCGCCAAGTGCGGTCACGCGCGCACTTGTCGGGGCATCGTCGAGCAGGCTCATTTCGCCCAGGTGCGCACCGGCGCCAAGTTCGGCGAGCGTCTGCTCGGTCTCCTCATCGACGCGCGAGACGCGCACCCGGCCCGACGAAATGATGTACAATCCCGTGCCGGGTTCGTTCTGTTCGATGATGATTTCGCCATCACGGAAATCGAGCGGCATCACGAGCGTCCAGAATTTCTTCAGCTCCTGGAGATTGAGCTCCTGAAACAATGGCGCATCGCGGATCGTCTCGAAATCGGCCTCCAGCGCCACGACCGGCGCATCCTCTTCGACCAGTTCTGCTTCTTCGATGATCTCGATTTCCGCAGGCGCCGCCTCGATGGAAACCGCCGGATCATCGATCGCGGCGAGCAACTCGGCGGCATCCTTGTAGGGGAAACGGATTTCGAGGATGCGCTGGAGCCACTGACGTGCCAGCTCGCGATCACCCGCACTCAGCGCCAGACGCGCCAGTGTCAGCGCCGCGTCGAGGCCGTCCTCGTCGAGACCGCGTTCGGTCAGCAGGGATTGCAGCTTCATCACCGCAACCGGCGCGTGCCCCTTGCGCCCGAGGATCTCGGCCGTTACCCGAACCGCCTCGAGGTAGTTTGGATCTTCGGCCCTGACCTGTTGCAGCAGTTCGACCGCCTTGTCGTCCTTGCCCAGTTCCGCGTACATCTTGCCGGCACGGAAGTGGTTGACGGCCTTCTCGAAATTGGCGGCCGCACGCACCAGGTCACCGACCTGCTGATACAGCTCGGCCGCAGTCGCGTAGTTGCCATTTTTTTCATACATCAGCGCCGCGTTGGCGAAATCCTCGACCTTCGCGAACATTTCCGCCGCCATGCCATAGTCATCGGCGCGCACATACAGTTTTGCAGCCTTGTCGTATTCTCCGGCCTCTTCGAAGACGAGCGCGGCCTTGGCGTAGTCCTTGGCCAGATAGAACATCTTGGCCATCCGGCGATTCAGTCCGGCATCGCGGGCATGCTTCTGGACAAGCAGATAACCGATGTCTTCACTGAGGCGGCTGTAGAGCGCGGCCGCCTCGTCAACCGATCCGGCCCGCAACAGTTCGATCAGACGCGTGCTGATCTGTCCCGTGCTGCCAAGTGTTTCGGCGGTCGTCTGGTTCATGCTGAGCTCCTCTCGGGTCGGTCGCGCGGTCGTTCTCAGTTTATCCCGGCTGTCCAGCGGCGGTCTCTCGGCGCGGATCGAATCGCTCCGTCAATGCATCTCCCGCCAGGTTCAGCGCCAGCACCACGGCGCTGATCACGAGGCCCGGAATCACGGACAAATGTGGCGCAGCCCGCAGATGGCGGACGCCCTCGGCCAGCAGGCTTCCCCACGAAGCCGCCGTCGGATCGCCCAGGCCGAGAAAGCTGAGACTCGATTCGGCGATCACCGCCCCCGCGAACGCAAACGTCGCCTGCACCGTGACTGGCGCGAGCAGGTTTGGCAGGATATGCCGGTACAGGATCGCTGCCCGGGGGGCACCAGCCACGCGTGCGGCCTCGACGAACGCAGACTCGCGCAGCCGCAGGGTCTCTCCTCGCGCGAGACGGGCATAGCCGGTCCAGCCGGTGATCGACAGCGCGACGATGATCGTCATTCGTCCAGGGCCCGCGACCGCAGTAATCGCAATCGCCAGCAAGATTCCCGGAAACGCCAGCAGCACATCGGTGATGCGCATCACGACCTGCTCCAGCCAGCCGCCGACCAGTGCAGCTCCCGCGCCGAGCACCACCCCGGCCGTACCGGCGAGCAGCACGGTCCCGGTCCCGATGATCAGCGCGGTCAACGCCCCCTCGGCGATCAGTCGCCCGAGCGGACGACCGAGCGCGTCACAGCCAAATGGACAATGCGGACTCCCCGGCAGGGCGAGTGCCTGATCGAGATTCACCACCGCATCCGGCCAGGCGAGGGCCACGAGCGCCAGGGCCACCCAGGCGCCGAGTATGACCGAGGCAACGCGAATCACCGCGACCGTACCCGCGGGTCGATGATCGCGTAGCCGATGTCGATCACGACATTGACGACCACATAGATGCCGGTCAGCAACACAACCACCCCCTGAACAACCGGATAATCGCGCGCCCGTACCGCGTCGATCAGCAGGCGGCCGACACCGGGCCACTGAAAGACCGTCTCGGTAATCACCGCACCAGACAGCAGGGCGCCGACCTGTAACCCGAATACGGTCCAGACCGGCGACAGCGCCGGCCGCAGCGCGTGCCGCCACAGGACCTGGCGCGCATCGAGTCCGCGGGCGCGGGCGGCGACGACAAAGGTCTGCTGGCGCACGTCGAACAGGCTGGCGCGCAACAGGCGGGTCAGCATCGCCGCCAGCGCCGTCCCCAATGTCACCGCCGGCAACACCAGTGCGCTGTAACTGCGGTATCCGCCAAGCGGAAACACCGGCCAGGTCACGGCAAACACCAGCAGCAGAACGGGGCCAAGCCAGAAATTGGGAATGCTGATCCCGAGCGTCGCGAACACGCGGCCGGCGCGATCGGCACGAGACCCGGGCCACCAGCCGGCGCGCAACCCAATGGGCCAGGCAATCAGCAACGCAACGGCCATGGCCGACGCGGCCAGCGCCGCCGTCGGGCCGATCCGTACCGCGATCAGCCGACTGACCGGCTGATGGCTCGTCAGGCTCGTTCCAAGGTCTCCGCGCATCAGCCCGGCGAAGGCGCCCGCAAGCTGTTCAGACCATGGCCGGTCGAGCCCCAGATGGGCGCGCATACGCTCCATCGCGGCCGGCTGTGCCTGTTCACCCAGCATCAGCTCGACCGGATCGCCCGGGATCAGCCGCAACAACGAAAAGACCAGCGCGAATGCGACGAACGCCGCCATTACGCCACTCAGCAACCGGGCAATCAGCCAGCGCATGGAGGATCAATGGTCATCGTGAAGCGGCAGGTCATCACTCCTCCGAGTCGGTGGCGTGAGAACGTCCGGGGGAACCGGCGACGGCGCAATGTTGAAATCGCGCCGGAGTGCCTCCATCATAACAGGGATGTATCGCACGCTCCTGCAATTGCTGTTACTCGTTCCCGCCATCGCGTACGCCGTCGACTTTGGTCCGCGCCTGCAACAACGGACCCACCCGACAGCAGCCGCACCCGGCCTCGCGGAACCCGCGCCACTGCGGCTGATCGCGCGCGGCGCGGATGCCGATGTCTGGGC
>RFIY01000319.1 GCA_003695505.1 Candidatus Dadabacteria bacterium
CTATAACTACAAACGCTACTACCAGCCCGGGACGGGGCGGTATTTGTCTGTTGATCCCAAACGGGATGACGCAGACTACGGGTCCGCGTTCAACCGGCCGCTGGAATACATCGATCCAACTGGCGAAGCCGCCAATCTGATTGCGGGTGGTATCGGTTTCATTATTGGTTCTAGTCTGGATGTCGCCGTTCAACTCTACATCGCTACGAACTTCGAGAATAAGACGCTGGCTCAAGCGTACCGTGATCTAGATAGCTCCAGTGCTTTGAGCAGCGGTGGTGCGGCGGCGCTTAGCGGCATCGGTGGCGCAAACATAGCAGGCGTTGCTGGAATCACAGCGATCCAGACGGCCATACTTACGGGCGGATTGAACGGTGTGATCGGGACATTGGCCGACCTGTTCCGCAAAGAGATCTCAGGACAGGACGTTTGTCTAACCGGGATTCTGAGCACGTTCTCCACGCAGGCTGGCCTGGGCATTTTGGGCTCGCTGGCGAGCAGCGGAACATCCAGAATTATCGGCGCGCTGAAAAAGCTGAAGGCCGACAAGGCGTTTGAACGGTTAGCGCTAGACGAGAAGCTTATGGTGGTCAACAAAGTGGTGGTGAAGGTGACGTCGGAGCAGGCTGGCGTTGCTGCCGCCATAGCAGAATCACTTGGTCAGCTTGCCGCGAATGCACCCATGGCGATTAAGCAAGCCGCCGAGGGGAAATAAGATTAGTGAGCGCGTTCTTGGCTGGAGCTGCGATGCTCGTAAGCTCGTTTGTGCTTGTTTTCGTCTTGGCCATTCCTGAAGCTTTGGTCGTTCTCGTGGCGCGAGCATTGTGTCGACGTGGCGATGGTCAAGAGCAGAGTTTCCTTAATGCTTACGTTTCGGTGATTTCGAATTTTGGTGTCTTTTTGGGTAATCAAGTTGTCGGGATTGCTTGTGTCGTCTACATCTACCTTGAGTACCTGAAGAGTACTCAATCGTGACAGCAACAGCGTCGGGTCGGTGCGGCCAGATTCGCAGCGCGCGCCATCTGTAGGGTGCGGTGCCAGCCTTGAATAATGTATTTTCTCGATCTGCCTCGTCCTCGATGTCCGCCAGCGGTACGGGCGGCAGGCAATGTCTGACGAGGCGGGTGGCCACCGACGGTGGCACCGGCGCTTCGAAGCGAGTCGAGGACGCACGACGCGAGCCAAAGCCGCAGCGCTCATCCGCCGCGCACGCGTCAGCGACACATGCCTGGGGCGTCGCTTGAGGCAGTGGATGTTGCTCGCGGTCGGGGGGACAGGCTCTGCCCAACCGATTGGCGAACGCCGCACGATGGTAATACAATGGATTTACGATGTGATAACGGAGGTCGTTTTGCAAAAGAAACTCACCAAACACGGAAACAGCCTTGCGCTGGTTATTGATCGCCCGGTGCTTGATTTGCTCCGGATCGATGCGGATACGCCGCTTGATATTTCGACGGATGGCCAGGTGCTCATTATTTCGCCGGTCCACGATGAGGAACGGGCAGCCAGGTTCCATGACGCCCTCGAGCGCACCAACAAACGCTATGGGCGTATGCTCAAGAACCTTGCCGAGTAGAGAGTGGATCCGACGTTTTTGTCCCTCGCGGAGGTTCTGGCCATTCACCAGGATCAGGTTGCGCGGTACGGTGGCGACCCGGCCATTCGCGACATGGGCTTGCTCCAATCCGCGGTCGCAATGCCGGCCGCTGGTTTCGGCGGTGGTTATGTCCACAACGACCTGTTCGAAATGGCGGCGGCCTATTTGTATCACATTGACCAGAACCACCCATTCGTAGATGGCAACAAGCGGACCGGCGCTGTGGCCGCAATTGTCTTTCTGGCGATGAATGATGTCGACCTGGAAGCCGATGAGCGTGAGTTCGAGCAGCTTGTGATTCGGGTGGCCGAAGGCGACGCGGACAAGAGCACAATCGCCGAATTCCTGCGCAGCAATGTCTGACGGGGCGGGTGGTCGGTCGAAGTCTACGACGAGAGAGGTAATGGGTCAGCCTTGTATAATGTGTTTTCTGCTCGCTTCGATATATTGGCGCGTTGGAGGGGCGCAGCTACGCAACGTTTGCGCTCTATGCAAGCCTGCCCCCCCCGCCTGAGCTCATCGACCGGGCGTCGGATGCATTCCGGGAACCGCTGCGCGTACGGCGGTGTCCAATACGGTTAAAATAGTGAATTACCTGGCGCGGAGCTGACCGGTTGCCGCGCTGATTCTCGTTCAGGGACCGGAACAACTACAAGCAGGAGCAGCACGATGACGGAACCGTCGGCAGCGACTCCGCCGTTACTCGATGTCCGGGGACTGACCCGGCGTTATGGTGATTTTGCGGCGGTCAGCAATCTCTCGTTCCAGGTATCCGCAGGTGAAATCGTCGGTTTTCTTGGACCCAACGGGGCAGGGAAGTCCACGACGATGCGGATGCTGACGACCTATCTGCCGCCGACCGAAGGCACGGCGACCGTCTGTGGCGCCGACATCGTCGAAGATGCGGCGCGGGTGAGGGAGCAGATCGGTTATCTGCCGGAAACGCCGCCGGTCTACCCGGAAATGCGCGTCGAGCGTTACCTGCGATTCGTGGCGCGGATCCGGCAGGTGCCCCGTGGGCAGATTGGCGAACGGGTGAACTGGGCGATCGAAGCCTGCGGCCTTGCCGATCGTCGGCGCCAGATCATCGGTACGCTGTCGAAGGGCTATCGTCAACGCGTCGGGATCGCCCAGGCGATCGTCCACGATCCGCGCGTGCTGATCCTCGACGAACCGACCTCGGGCCTCGACCCGAACCAGATCCTCGAAATCCGTGATCTGATTCGTCGACTGGGTGAAGGGCGGACGATCCTGCTCAGTACGCACATTCTTCAGGAAGTGCGCAGCGTCTGTGATCGCGTGCTGATCCTGCACAACGGGCACCTGGCCTTCGATGCGCCGCTCGACGACAGCCTCGATCTGGAAAAAACCTTCATTGATCTGACGACCCGCGTAACCGAAAGCGAGGCCGCGTGATGAAATGGTTCAGGAATGCCATCGCTATTGCGGGGCGCGAACTTGGCGCCATGTTCGTTTCGCCAATCGCCTACGTCTGCCTGTCCGGGTTTGCGGTGTTGAGCGGCTGGATTTTCTTCAACCTGCTGGCGCGATTCCTTCAGGTGTCGGGGATCTATATGCAGCTCGCCGCGCAACGGCCCGATCTGCTGGCACAGCTCAATCTGATCGACATGGTGCTGCAGCCGACGTTTCTGAACATGACGGTGATTTTGTTGCTGCTGTTTCCGCTGCTGACGATGCGTCTGCTGTCCGAGGAACGGGCGCGACATACCGATGAGCTGCTGTTGACCAGCCCGATTTCGACCGGATCGATCGTATTCGGAAAATTTCTTGCGGTTGCGGTAGTGTACATCGGCATGCTGGCGATGTCGTTCTCGTACGTCGCGGTGCTGATGATCTACGGCAGTCCGCCGCCGGCGTTGAGCGAGATCGCATCGGCCTATCTGGGGCTGCTGCTGATGGGATTGACGTTTGGTGCGATCGGCCTGTTCACATCGAGCCTGACCAGCAACCAGATCGTCGCCGCCGTCAGTTGCTTCGTGGTGCTGTTGCTGTTCTATGTGATCGACTGGATGGCGATGAGTACCTCTGGGACGACGCGGGATGTGCTCGAATACCTGAGCCTGGTCCGCAAGTACCAGGATTTCGTCAAGGGGATCGTCGACGTGCGTGGTCTCGTCTATTTCTCGAGCATCGTCGCGCTCGGCCTGTTTCTGAGCAAGGCGTCGCTGGATACGCTGCGCGTGCGCAGCAACTGACCGTATCAGTGGAGAATCTGCGATGAGCAACAATACCATGCAACGCTACGCATCGATCAGCGGGATTCTTGGCGCCGCGCTGTTTTTGTTTGGCCTGGCAACCTACCTGTTTACCCAGGTCATGACGGCGTACTCGGCGATTCATCTCGCGGCCGGCGCCATTCTGATGGCGGTGTTCTTGTTCGCGAACCTGCAGCGGCTTGGCGCGATGGCGCGTGGCCGTGCGGCACGGACGGCGGCCGAAACGCTGTCGCTCGGCGCGATCACGGTCGCGATCGTCGTCACACTCAATCTGATCGCCAGCGTCTATCCGAAGCAGTTCGACTGGACCGCCAGTGGTCTCTATTCGCTTAGCGACCAGACCGAAAAGATTCTGAAGGGTCTGGATACCGATGTGCGCGCGATCCTGTTCAAGCAGGGGGGAATGGATCCGCAGGCCGAGGACCTGTTGCGCCTGTACAGTACCGAATCAAAGCGGTTCCAGTACGAGATCGTCGATCCGGTCCAGCATCCCGATCTGGCCGAGCGATATGAAGTCCGTCAGGATGGCACGCTGGTCCTGGATGCGGGGGGCCGCCACCAGAAGGTTACGGATGAGCTGACCGAGGAGGCACTGACGAATGCATTGTTGTCGCTGCTGGCTGGGCGCGACACCGTTGTCGGGTTCCTGACCGGCCACGGCGAGCTTTCGGTTGACGACGACCAGAATGCCGGCGGGCTGGCGCTGTTCCGAACGCTGCTCGAAGAAGAAAACTACCGCACCGAGACGGTCGATCTGTTTTCGAGCGGCCAGGTGCCTGCGCAGGTCGATGTGCTGGTGATTGCCGCTCCGACCGATGCCCTGCTGCCTGCCGAAGTCAGTGCCGTGACCGCATGGCTGGGGCAGGGGGGGCGGCTGTTGCTGCTTGGCGACCCGTTCCGGGTCGGTGGCGCGCCGCTCGCTGAGGCGCTCGGGCTTAATGGCTTCGGCGACAACATGCTGATCGACCAGACGATCCAGTTGTTCGCCGGACCAACGCTCGGCACGCAGATCATTGCCGATGACTACGGCGATCACGAAATCGTCGCTGGATTCAATCGCAGATTGCTGTTTGCCCAGGCTTGCGCACTGCACATGCCGGAGTCTCCGCCCGAGGGCATGCGCTGGACGCCGCTCGTCCGCTCGAGTCCGTCGTCGTGGGGCGAGGC
>RFIY01000320.1 GCA_003695505.1 Candidatus Dadabacteria bacterium
CTACATCCATGGAACCTATCGGGACGCGCTGGAGCGGTTGATCTGGAACCGCTCGCGCAGTGCTGATGACCCGGTCTGGTTCGACCCCGAACGCACCAACCCCTGTCCCGAACCGCCTTATATCCTCGGGGGAGAAGGCGTCGGCACGGTTGTCGCTACGGGAAGCGGGCTGATGGCGCGGCGGCTCAAAGGCAAACGCGTTGCATTTGCCGCCGGCCCACCGCAGGGCTCCTGGGCCGAGTACACGGCGGTCGATGCGAAACGCGCGATCCCCGTACCGCCCGCGATTTCGGACGATCAGGCCGCGATGTTTTTCGTCAATCCGCTGTCGGCCGTGATCATGGTGACTGAAGTGCTACGCGTACGCCCGGGAAGCTGGTTGCTGCAGACGGCTGCTGCTTCGGCGCTGGGCAAGTCCGTGATCCGGATGAGCAAGCAGCTCGGTTTCCGTACGATCAACGTCGTACGACGCGCGCAGCATGTCGAACCGTTGCGCAAGCTCGGCGCGGATGTCGTCATCGACACGAGCCAGCAGAACCTGATCGACGAGGTCGCGCGCGTCACGGGAGGAGCCGGCGTGGACTATGCGCTCGACTGCGTCGGGGGAGAACTCGCAGGAGACGTATTGCAGACGCTGACGCGCGGCGGGCATATGTGCATGTTCGGGACGCTGTCTGGCCAGCCGGTCACGCTGCCGCCCCGCGACCTGATGATGCCGGTCGCGCGACTGTCGGGCTTTTTCGTCCCCAACTGGCTTGCTGAGCAGTCGCCGCTGACGTTGCTCAAGGTGTTGCGCCGCGTGCGTCGGTTTTTTCTGGCCGGCGTCTTTGAGCAGCCAGTCGACGGCGTCTATCCGCTTGACGACGTGACCGCCTCTCTCGAAGCAGCTTCGGTCCCCGGCAGACAGGGAAAGATCCTGCTCGCCCCGAGCGGAGAATAGTAGCAGCGCGTCATCCGCCGACGGCTCCGCTGGCGATGCCGCGAACGTCAACCGACGAGCGCCCGCCAAAGGGCATCAACGCCGCACAGCCTCCGCAAATACATCAAGACCCCGCAGGCTACCGAGCCAGAGTGCGTGGTCGCGCCCGGTCAGAAACTCGTCGCGGGCATCCTGCAACGTGGCCAGGCGACTCGGCAGGCCACAACACTGGCGCAACTCGGCTGCGGACCACCAGCCATCACCACGTTCTACCGCAACAAGGTCGCCGCGCCAGTCATCCAGTGCCGCCGCGATTCCGGCGAGGTTTTTCGTTGCCGGCACCGCAAGGTAAAGCGTACCGGTGCAGTCACAGATCTCCTGCCAGGCGGCGACAGCAGCCCGCACGCCGTCCGGATTATGCCCTCCGTCAATGATGCGCCATGGCCTTCGTGCCAGGACTTGCCAGCGTCCCGGGGGGCGCTGACTGGCAAGACGGATATCCGGGACATCGATATCGGGCGCGACTTCGAGCGCGATCCGTCGCGCCAGCGCAAGGTTCCGCCGGAGCCAGCGCGGCAATTCCGGCACATCCGCTTCGTCTTCGACGACGACCCACGGCGCCCCCAGTTCGATGGCGCGGCGCTCGACGACGGCGGCCGCGGCCGCGGGCAGGACGCCGGTGACAACTGGAATTCCCGGACGCATGATGCCAGCCTTTTCCGCGGCAATGGCTTCGAGCGAATCCCCAAGAATATGGGTATGGTCGAGGCCGATCGTCGTAATCGCCGTCGCAATCACATTCGCCGTTGCATTCGTAGCATCCAGGCGCCCGCCGAGACCGACCTCGAAGACGGCGATATCCACGCTGGCCTCTGCGAACATCTCGGCCGCGGCAAGATAAAACAGTTCGAACCAGGTCAGCTCCGACATGCGTTGCTCGAGTCGGCTCAACGTGGCAACCAGATCGTCCTCGCTGACGGCCACGCCATCGATGACGATCCGCTCGTTCGGCGCATAGACGTGCGGACTTGCAAACAGACCTGCGCGATAGCCACTCAGGCGTAGCGCCTCAGCGACGAAACGGCAGGTACTGCCTTTCCCGTTCGTACCCGCGACAATGATCGAAGGATAGCGCACATCTGGACGGCCGCTGGCGTTCAGCGCATGCTCGACACGCACAAGTCCGAGGGCCATGGCCGCTTCCGGCTTGCGCCGTTCGAGCCGCCTCCAGAAGGCAGCATGGTTCACAGCGTCTCGAGGCGCGCGATCAATCGTTCACGCAAGCGTTCGCGCGGCACGATTTCGTCGATAAATCCGTCGTTACAGAGACGGTCGGTCAACTGCACGTCCGGCGGCATCTCTTCGCCAATGGTTTGCAAGATGACGCGCGGACCGGCGAACCCGGCCAGCGCTCCTGGCTCCGCCAGGACGACGTCCCCCATAAATGCCAGAGATGCAGCAACGCCGCCGGTGGTTGGGTCGCAAATCACGGTAATCAACGGCACGCCCTCGTGATTGAGGCGGGCCACAACCGTGGCGATCCGGGACATCTGCATCAGGCTGATCATGCCTTCCTGCATACGGGCGCCGCCACTGGCCGTAAAGATGATCACCGGACGACGATCCTCGATTGCGCGTTCAAGCATCCGTGCGACCTTTTCACCGGCAACGCTGCCGAGCGTGCCCCCAAGAAAACCAAATTCGAATCCCCCCAGCCAGAGTTCGAAACGGTCGATTTTCGCGGCACCATAGATGAAGGACTCATCCGCGCCACTACGCTCGCGGGCAGTGGCGAGCATCTGCCGATATGTGACGCCACCATCCGACCAGCGAAGCGGATTGAGTGAACGCAGGCCGGCGTCAACTTCCTTGAACGAGCCGGAATCGATCACCCAGTCCAGACGCTTCCTGAACGGCACGCGGCGGTGAAACCCGCAAACGTGGCAGACATAGCGGTTCCTGGACCAGGTCTCTGCACGCAACGGCGTACCGCACTGATTGCATGGCTTCCACTGTTCGCGGGCCGCCCCGCTCACGAGACGATCCTGTCTGCGGTCAGGATCTGCAACAGTTCGGCAGGTGAATCGACCACGACATCAGGCCCGCAGGACAGAAGTTCATCGCGCGTACGGAAGCCCCAGGTCACAGCGATCGTACGCAAACGGGCGCCGCGTCCCGTTTCGATGTCGAAACTGCTGTCTCCGACGAACCAGCCATCGGCCCGATCAATCCGGGCTGTTTCTCTTGCGCGTTCGACCATCTCCGGATCCGGTTTGCGAACGTTATCGTGAGGACAGACAATTGCCGCAAACCGATCCCCCCAGCCGAGATGCTCGATCAGCCGCTCAACGGACTGCGCATGCTTGTTGGTGACAATCGCCAAAGGCCGGCTGGCGAGTGCGTCAAGCAGCGCCTCGATGCCATCGTAGGGTCGCGACGACAACAGTGGCGCACCCACATAATGCTCCAGGAAGGGTTCGCGCAATCGGCTCGGATCGACATGCGGCACCGCGCCGGATAGCAGTGCATCGATGCCTCCACCAATCCAGCCACGCACCTGCGCGGCATCTGCTTCGCCCAGGCCATGAGCCACACGCAGCCAGTTCACGGCAGCAAACAGCCCCGGAAACGTGTCGACGAGTGTGCCGTCGAGGTCGAAATAGACGGGTTGCGCGGGCATATGCAGATCATTGTACGCCAAAGCTGCCGCGCACCTGCGCGATCAGTGGAAGGGCAGGTACTTCTGCGGTTGCGGCTGCCCCTGCGGCGCATCCGGATGTAACTGCTCCCCCGCAAGGATACGCTCATACAGCTCCAGGTAGTCCGCTGCCATCCGGTCGGCGTTGAACTGCTCTACCGCCCATCTGCGGATCTCGGCCCTGTCGAACCCGTTGCGTTTGCGAACAGCCTCGGCAAGTACACGCGCGTCCGCCGACAACGTGCCGCAGGATGCCGGCACGAGTTCTGGTAGTGACCCATACGGCGTCCCGAAGACCGGAAGACCGTAGTACATCGCTTCGATCAGCGCGAGTCCAAAGGGCTCGTGCCAGCGCACCGGGAACAGCAGCCCCGCCGCCTGCCGCAAGATGTCCTGTTTGCGACGGTCGTCCACCAGTCCGTGAAAGCGGACCCGTCCTGGCACGCCGATGCCGCGCCCGCCCATGACGTCGAGCGGCAACCCGGCGATTCGGGCCACGCGACGCGCACCCGCCAGATTTTTTTCGCGCCGGCTCGTTCGAGCGAGGAAGGCCAGGCGCGATGCGTCTCCGCGCAAATCAGGTTCCATCCAGGATGTGAAATCGAGACCGTTGTAGACGAAGATGCTGGCGCCGTGACGCTGGGCGTGGTTTGCGGACAGGAAATTGGTATTGCGTGGGAATGTTTCTCCGGGCTTGGCATTGCCGTGAATCGTGCAAAGAAACGGTCGGTGCGGTTCGCTTCGCAACGGAATATGGGCGTGGATCAAATCGACGTCGTCCGGAACGATTTCATCCAGAGCACGGCTCCGGTCGAACAAAACGACGGGGAACACGTCTCCACGCGATCCCTGGGGCACCACCAGCGTTATGCGATGTCCGGCCCGCCGCAACGCCAAGGCCAGCGACCAGACGACCCGACTCGTACCGCCGTATCGCACAGCCGGTAGTACTTCCTCGCAAACGAGCGCGATGTGACGTGCAGCCATGGTCGGTTACTGCAACGATGCGCGCTGCACCACGCCAGCCATGATCGCAGCGGCGGCCGCCGGATCCGTGTCGCGCCCTGTTTCACTCATAGAAATGCTTGCACATCCGCTGGCGACGCCGCCTTCGCGAAACCTTCGTCCATCCACGCGCCGGCACCATACCCCCAGAGCGCTGCAACGAAACCAACACCTCCCGCGCGAACTGCGGCGTCCCGATCGGCAGGGTCGTCACCGACAAGGACGGCCTGCTCCGGCCGCACGCCGAGACGTTCCAGCGCGAACGTGACCGGGGCAGGGTCGGGCTTGCGCGCGCCGGCATGGTCGGGGCAGACGAGCAGAACCTCCGCGGGCAGAACCGAGCCGAGCAGATGGCGCGCAAAGCGCCACGGCTTGTTGGTGACAATTGCAAAGCGCGGTAGCGCCAGCCAGGACTCAGTACCCGGGAAAAGTCGTGTTTGATCGGCGATGATCGCTTCATAGTGGTCAAGCATGTTCTCTACGAGAAGATCGGCGGGGTGATGCCCGACCATGGCGGTCAGCAGCCGGGTCGCCCCCTGCGCCGCCGCTGGCCGCAGCTTCGCGACGTCCCGCTCCAGCAGCTCCGCCCCGAGGCTTTCGGCGGCGGCGATCGCCGCCGCGACAAGACCGGGCGCAGTGTCGGCGAGTGTCCCATCAAGATCGGCCAGCAATGCTTTCACGCGCGGGCATCCAGGTCGTCCATCAGCGCCGCGAACCGATCGTGCGCCGCCCGGGCATCTTCATAACCGAGATCAATCAGGCGCCGGCTGTAAGCCTCGTCGAACAGAAAGTAGCTCAACAGATCCGGTGGCCCGCTGGCGATATCCAGATAGCGACGAAAGATGGCCGGTGGACGCTCGATTTCGCGTAACGCTTCCTCGGCCAGCGTCGGCAAATTTTCGCTCGGCGCAGCGACTTCGTAGCGCACCTTGCGAAACCGTGCGCCACGGTATTCGCGACCGAGACGAACAGCCTCATCCCGGTCGATGTCGTCGAGCAACGCATTGATCATGTCAAGTGTGATCAGGTCGCGATCGAGCGTATCGAGCATCAGTGCATCGAACGCCTTGCCCAGCAAATAGACGGGGTCCCCCGCAGCCAGCATCTGTTGCTTGCGGCTCGGCTTGTGCGGCGGCTCCGGTCCGCGCAGCGTCAACACCAGCAGGTGCGTCGCCCCCAGGCGAATCGCGGGACTCATTGGCGTGTTCATGCGCAAACCGCCATCGTTGTAATAGAACCCGCCGATTCGCACCGGCGGAAAGAACAGCGGCATGGCCGCACCAGCCAGCACATGGCGCGGCCCCAGCCGTACCCGGCGACTGGTAACGTTGGGGTCGTTGCGCCAGGTCATGCTCTGTACTGGCTCGGGTGACTGGTAGAACACTTCGGCCTTGCCACTGGCGATCTGGGTCGCCGGGACCGCAATCGCACATGTCCGGCGCTGGCGGATTTCGCGCTGCAGACGGCGCCAGTTGATACTGCCGACGATCATCGATTCCAGCTCGGTCGTGTCAAAAAAGGACGTCCGGATCCGCTCATCCGGCTCCCGTCGCGGTTCTCGTCCGCCCCGGCCAAGCAGCAGACGCATTCCCTGACGTCGCAACCAGGGCCAGTTTGTCTGAACGATGCGTTCGACCTTCATGTCGAGCCATAACTGCGTCAGATCGACGCCGCAGCCAGGTGTCTGTCCGCTGCCACCAACCCAGGCGGCGTGAACGCCGCCGACGCTGGTCCCGGTCAGCACACAGAACCGCGGTCGGTCCTCGCGGGCGAAGTGATCGAACAGATAGCGCAGAACACCGGCCTGCCAGGCGCCACGGGCACCACCACCGCTCAGGACCAGGCCAAGCATGGTCTCGGGCTACTTGACGATCTTGAACTCGACGCGGCGGTTCTTCGCGCGGCCCTCGGCCGTACTGTTATCGGCAATCGGACGATCCTCGCCGAATCCGACGGCTTCAAGACGCTTCGGGGACACCCCCCGGCTGATCAGATAGTCGCGTACCGCCTCGGCCCGCTTCTGGCTCAGTTTGCGGTTGATCGATGCGTCGCCGACGCTGTCCGTGTGCCCTTCGATCACCAGGCGCATATCGGGATTTTCCTTGAGCACCTGAGCGATCTCATCCAGAATCGGGTAGGACTCTATCTTGATCGTCGCCTTGCCCGTCTGGAACTTGATCGTGTCCTTGATCTCGATCTTTTCGTCGGTGACCCGCAGCTTCTGGTATGGCTTGAGCTCGAACGTCACATTCGTCTCGCGCCCCTTCTCGACCTTGACATCGAGCACGACGGGACGATAGCTGGGGTTCGCGGCCTTGATCTGATAAACGCCTTCGTCAAGCTCGACGACGAACTTGCCGCTGTCGGGATCCGTCGGAATATTGGTATATTCACCGTTCGGGAAGCTGATCACGCCGTAGACGCCTTTACGCGTTTTCGCGTCAACGACCGTACCAATGACCTTGCCGGTCTTCTTGGCCTCCTGCATGACAAAATCAACAACGGTGATCGCGTCTTTTGCGATCTTGACGGCCTTCTCTGACGGGTCATAGCCAGGAGCCATCGCACGCACCTTGTACACACCCGGCGGCAACTGGACTTCGAATGTGCCGGTCGCCGGATCGACGTTCAGTGGCGCGATACCCGGCTTGTCGAACGTGATCGTTGCCGGCACGGGTGTCCCTTCTGCGTCGCGAGACGAACCTTTGAGCGTGCCCACGATTTTGCTGGGCTTGAGCACGAAGTTGACGACCGTGCGGCGCTTGTTCGCAACGCGTACGCGCTTGAGCTGCGGGTCATATCCGGGCACGACCGCACGCAGCGTATACACACCGGGCTTGAGCTTCGCCTGGAATTGTCCCGTCTTTTGATCTGCGGTAATCGGGCCAACGCCCTTTTCCTTGATTTCGATCACGCCGGGCAGGCCCTGCCCGTCCGGATTCGAAATCTGGCCAATCAACTCACCCGCCTGCTCCGCATACTGCAGGACGAAGTCCTGCTTCGTATTCTGCCCGGGAACCACGTTGACGGTCGTTTCCGCGGACTGGTAATTTTTCGCATCCACACGGACTTTAACCGGTCCAACCGGGAACTGATAGGTCAGGTAACGTCCATCCTCGCGCGTGACCAGGGCCGTCATGTTGGTACCGGGGAACGTGATCACCGCACCGGCTACGGGACTGCGATCCCGCGCATCGTAAATGACGCCTTCGATGCGACCTTCCTTGGGCAGTTCCGGCTTGGGCGGCAGGAACACATAGCCGATACCGCCATGCAGCATCCAGTCCGGCTCGACCTTGTGAAGCAGGCCCAGCCCCTGGATGTCGTACCGGGCACCCGATGCAAACAGGTTGTGGCCAAGATCGAACGCGAGATCGATATGCAGGCCGGCCACCGGGAACAGGCGCACACCGGGAATCAGGAAAATTTCATTCTGTTTGAATGTTCGCTTGGGCAGGAAGGGCGGCTGGTCACCGTCGACGTCGACAAACTGACGCGTATAGAACTCGAAGAAGAAATCGAAATACGGTTGCGGTACTTCCAGGCCAAACCCGAGAAGCCAGGCATCGTCGTCGTACGGGATCCCGAGCGCATAGCGGCTGATCGGATCACCCGTCGTCTGATCCTGACCAATCAGCTTGTAGGCGTTGTCGTGCATCCAGCCAAAGTTGAGGTTCATTCGTACGGGCTTTGGTTCGACCTTGCGCGTCGTCCAGTCGAATGTCATCAGAAACCGTGTATCGATACCGGTCGCACTCAGTTGTGGACCGATGCCGCCGCGTTTCGTACGGAACTGGCTCGCGAAGTCGAAACCCAGCCACAACCATGGCTGCGCCTTGATGTTGAAGGCCCACTTGGAACCGAGCAGAAAGTCGCCGATCGTCTGCGCAAGGATCTGGTCGTCCAGAACGGTATCCTTCAGCAGATGACTGACGGCCGACGCGCTGACGAACAGTTCCCAGAATTCTGTCAGCGAAAAGGCCAGACCAACCCGATTTTCGAGCCGCTCCTGCTCCAGGCCGTCCGCGAAGAAGTCCTTCATTTTCCAGTAGTCCATCGTGCCGAGAATACTGAAGGAGTTCTGCGGCATAACGATGGCGGATCCCGTCCGCATCAACCCGATTTCTCCACGTCGGGACGAAGCCACTCCCAGTGGAAACTCCGGTGACTCTTCGGCGGCGCGCAGGTCGCCTGAAACGACCAGAGCGCAAAGAATCAGGCCCAGAAATCCAGCAAATCGGCGCAACGTCGGCATAAAAATCCGCTCCGGACGGGTCAATTGGTGTCGGGTTTATTCAAAACGAAATCACGTGCGATGTCAAGCCTCTACAGGTTTGGCCCAGCTTTGGAGCAAACGTTGTTTCCCGTTTATCTGGCAGCCCAGATTCCCCGCTTCGCCTGCTGGGCGCGCTGCTGGGCCGCAAAAAGTTTGTCCGCATGCCGCGTATTTGGGGGAAACAGCGCAACCCAGGCGACCCCGTCTTCAATCAGCCGGGCATTGACCAGCTCACGCCCCTGCTCGCCGTCGATCCATACCCAGGCCAGCGTACGGCCGCGGCTGTCGGACACTTCACGATCCTGTTCGAGCAGCACTTCCTGCCCTTCGACGAGCGCCTTGTTGCTGGCATAGGCCTCGTAACCAAAGGCACCTTTGCGCCAGGCGACTTCACTTTCGGGCGCGTCGATGCCGAGATAACGAACGATCGTTCCGTCTTCGAGCTGGATGGTGTCCCCGTCAATCACGCGCGCGACCTTGACCTTGCGCAGCATCATGTTGGCGGATGAGGCGCCTGGTTTGACCGACGGGACATCCCAGATTCCCTTGCGCGCCTGCATGGCCTGCTGCTGCGCTCTGGAAAACTCGGCGCAACGTGACACGTTCGGCGGAAAGCAGGCCGCGACTGCATATCCGCGGCGCAACAGTTCCAGATTCAGGTCTACGCCGTCGGCCGTCTCCACATACGCGAGCAGACGGTCGAATACATCGCGAGGCTCCGCATCGTAATGCAAACGTATCTGCTTCCCTTCCACGAGTTCGCGTACCCAGTCGAAGCCCGCCTTGCCATAGTATTCGCCCTTGCGCTGCGCCGGGTCGGCAATCGGGGCGTCAACGCCGATCAGGCGCACGGACTCACCGCCAGACAGCTCGAATTCGTCCGGTTTGACAACGTGCTGAACCATTGCCTGCTCCGGCAACGCACCCGCGATCGCAGATGCGGCCATCGCCACGACCAATGCCGCCGACAACGTGGACTGTATCATTCGCATCGCATCCCTCCGTCATTCCATTCGATGCATTCCGTGACAGCAGATCACAGACCACCGTTTGCCGCAACCGGCTCGGCAGCGAGCACCGCCTGCTCGACGCCGGCTTCGCGCAAGCGATCCATCCAGGCGATGACCTTGCCGTAGGCCGTGTTCTGATCGCCACGCACGATAACCTGGTCCGCCTTCGTCAGATCAGGCAGAGGTCCGTCCAGGCTGTAGATTTCGCCGCGAATCGTGGCCCGTCCATCCACATGGATCGACACGATCAGGTCCTGGGTCTCCGATGCCACCTCGGGCGCCGACTGCGCCTGCGGCAGATCGACCTCAAATCCATAGGGGTCGAAGAACCGCGTGCTGACCATGAAAAAGATCAGCAGCAAAAACACCACATCGATCATCGGCGTCAATTCGACGAGATTCGCCTCTTCGTCGACAAACCGCCTGCGACGACGACTCACTGTGCCCGTCCGCCGCGGTTGCGGTCGATGTGGACGATCTCGACCAGAAACGCCTCGAGTTCGGTCGCCAGCCGTTCCGCGCGTCGGCGCAACAGGCGGTACGCGACGGTGAGCGGGATAGCAATCGTAAGTCCACCCGCCGTCGTATAGAGCGCCTGATAGATACCGCCGGCAAGTGCCTTTGGGTCACCGATGCCACCCGCCGCAATCATCCGGAAGGTTTCGATCATGCCCGCCACCGTACCAAGCAATCCCAGCAGTGGCGCCAGAGCCGCAAGCATGCCGAGTCCGGCAATGCCGCGAAGCAGCCGGTCTTCCTGGCGCGTGACGGCCTGATCGACCAGTTCGACATCTACGGCAGGGACAAGCTCACGAATGGCAACGAGGTGCCCAAGCGCCGCGGCGGCGGTGCTCCGGGGCCAGACCGCCGGCTCGCCTAGCCCCTCGATGCCTTCATCCACGACGACCTCCCGCACATGAGCAAGCCAGTCCCGTGGAACCGTCGCGCGCTGACGCAGCGCCACCATACGCTCGAGGATCAGCGACAGTCCAACGAGGCTGACGCCGTACAGCACCAGCATCACGACGCCGCCTTCGCGGACCCAGGGGATATTGAGCAGAAAATCGGGCATAGCGACCATGGTACACTTTTGCCGACAGCACGCGACACCCCGGTGTCATCACCACACTCAGGAAGCCTTCAGCGCATGAACAACGACGCCCTCGCCTCCACCCTGACCGTGAATCTCGGCTGCCAGCCGGGACAGCGCATTGCCCTGCTGACCGATGACGCACCGTTCGCCTCGCCCGATGACGAACTGCCCGACAGAATCGCACTCGCCCGCGCCTTTGAAGCTGTCGCAGAACGTCTGGGGATGGCCGCACAAGTGGTCACATACCCCGCGACAGGGCAGTCAGGTGCCGAACCGCCGGAATCCGTCTTCGACGCGATCTATCCGGAAGGCTTCGTGCCGTTTGCGACCGGGAAGAATCTGATGCGTGCGCTGCTGCAGAAGCAACTGGATGACGACGGGCAGGCCGTCCTCGGCGCCTGGCTGGAGACGCAGACACCGCGGTTCGACGCCATGCTGGTGCTGTCGCGATTCTCGCTGTCACATACCCGTTTCCGCAACCTCCTGACCCGATACACTCCGCTGCGCGCGGCAACCATGCCCGGGGTCGAGCCCTTCATGTTTGACGGTGTGATGACGGCGGACTGGCCAGCGGTGGCGCAGCGCAGCATCGCGGTTGCCAGGTTGCTCAGTCGGGCCAGCAGCGCACGGATCGAAAGCGCCGGCGGCCGCATCCTGACATGTTCGCTGGCGGGGCGCACAGGCCTGGCAGATACCGGCATCATCGATCAACCGGGGGGATTTGGCAATCTGCCTGGCGGCGAAGCGTTCATCGCACCGCTCGAAGGCACCGCACA
>RFIY01000321.1 GCA_003695505.1 Candidatus Dadabacteria bacterium
CGTTTGTCAAGGTCCGGCGCCCTATTTCGCGTCGCTGTCAGTTTTTTCGGGCTCCGCAAGATAGCGGGCCGCAATCTGTGGGGGCACGCGCGGCGCGGAGGCGCGTTTGAATTCCGCCTCCAGAAACTCCCCCAGCGGATTCGGGCTCAACTGAGCCGCCGACTGGTACGCCTCCTGCGCCTCCGCGACCTGGCCGCGCAATTCGTACGCCTTGCCACGAAGATACAGCGCAAAAGCAGCCATTTCCGGTCGATCCGCGGCGAGCTGTTCGAGGTCTTGCGCGGCGCCGATCGCCGCATCGTATTCGCCGGCCGCGATGTAGCTGTTTGCTACATATGCCGTGATAATCTGCCGCACTTTGATATCATCCGTCTTTTGATACAGGCTTTCGAAGCCGGAAATGACCTCTTTCCAGTCGGCCTCCTCACCCGCGAGACTTTTCTGAAGGTTATCTTCGTAACTGCTTGCGAGGTCGCGAAGTTCTGCGTTGACCTGTTCAACGGCAGCGCGCTGATTGTAGCGAACGGTCCAGACAATCATCCCCAGCACCAGTACCGCAGCGAGTGCGATGGTCGCCAGGCGCAGATACGGGCCGCTTTCGCTGAGAATGCGGCCAACGGTCGTCTGGAACGCATCAGGTCCCTTGATGTCTTTCCGGTGCAGATGCTTGCGTTTGTTCATCTGGTCGTCTGGTCCCTTGTTTGAGTTACACAACACGCCAGCGCGGTTCCGCGCTGGCGCGTGCGTTCAGTATACCGTTTCCGTTTGTGTTCAGCCCGTTTCCATCGGCGTTTCAGACCCGGATTCAGCATCTTCTGATGATTCGTCGGCACTTACGGCGGTTTCCCCGGCCTGCTCTTTGATAAAGACTTCCGCAAGTGACAGGAAAAACGAGGCCGTCACCGGACCGATCAGCACACCGGCGGCACCGATTGTCAACAGGCCGCCGAAAATACTCAGAAACAACCACAATGGATGCAACGCGGAGTTCTGACCAATGAGCCACGGCTTGACGAAATTGTCGATGCTTCCGGTTAGCAGGACGCTGTAGGCGCCAAGCCCCAGAGCCGCGCCGGCGGCACCCGTTTTTACCCAGATGCCAATCGCAAGCGGAACCCAGATCATCGCGGTGCCGATAAAGGGGACAAAGCTGAACAGCGCCGTCAGCGTACCCCAGAAAAACGCATCCTTGACGCCAAACAACATATATCCGAGGCCTGCAACAATGCCTTGCAACGTCGCGGTAACAAAGCCCCCAAGGACGATGCCGTAGCTGAAGCCGCGAAAAATATCGAAGAGCTCAGCCTCGAGGTCGTCGTCGAGCGGACTGATCCGGTGAGCCTTCGCGATGATCAGATCCCCGGAGCGGAGAAAGGTGTACAGCGCAAATAACAAAATAAACGCGTTGAGACTGACCGCCGCTGTCGCGCCGAGGACTTCGCGCGCACCTCGCCCGACGATGGACACGATCGTCCCGGCCCCCTGCCCCAGGTGCATCCGAATCTGGTCCGGCAGATCCCGAAACGGAATTCCGGTCAGTTCCGTGAATCGCTCCATCAGGGGGTTGAGCCAGCTCAGCCGCGCAGGATTCGCGACGACTTCGGCAACATTTGCAGCGACGTTGTGTACCTGAAGCAGCGTGTGCGTCAGTATCCAGCCGAGCGGCACAAGGATCAGGAGCACGACGGACGCGGTCAGCAGAATGGCAAGCAGGTCCGGCTTCCTGAATCGCCGGGCCAGGCGGACGTACATGGGTCGCAACCAGACCGCAAGCACCGCCGCAACGAGCAGGGTCGTCAGGAATGGGCGCAAAATCCAGACCAGCAGCGCCGCGGTCGCAACGAAATACAGATAGAATGCTGGCCGACGCAGTGCCGATTCCCGGGAGCCGTGTGCGGATGTGGTCAATGGAATCTCCGGAGTCGCGGTCGAATTCCAGTCATACTGTGAAAGTTGTGGCAGTGTAGCACACCAGATCGAGTTGGCTCCAGTTCGCGTCACGCATTCGGAACGTTCATAATATGACTGTTGGGGCGCCCCTGCCCCGCGCTGTCTCCTGACCGGAAAAGGACGCCGAGGATGCGATTGTCGCACTACCTGCTCGCCACACTGCGAGAGGACCCGAAAGAAGCTGAGGTCGTCAGCCACAGGCTGATGCTGCGCGCCGGCATGATCCGGCAACTGGCCTCGGGCATCTATGACCTGCTGCCGACAGGCACACGCGTGTTGCGGCGCGTAGAACAGATCGTACGCGAGGAAATGAACCGGGCCGGCGCACTGGAAGTCATCCTGCCGGTCGTTCAGCCCGCAGAACTGTGGCAGGAAAGCGGACGATGGGACAAATTTGGGCCGGAGCTGCTTCGCCTCAAGGACCGCCACGGTCGTGACTTCGTCCTGGGTCCGACACACGAGGAAGTCATCGTCGACCTTGTGCGCCGCGACGTCTCCAGCTACCGACAACTGCCGCTGAACCTGTACCAGATCCATACGAAATTTCGTGACGAGGTGCGTCCGCGGTTTGGTCTGATGCGCGGACGGGAGTTTGTCATGAAGGATGCCTACAGTTTCCACACAGACGACGCGAGCCTCGATGAGACGTACCAGCGTATGTACGATGCGTACGGTCGCATCTTCGATCGTTGCGGTCTCGACTGGCGGGCCGTCGAAGCGGACACAGGAGCGATTGGCGGCAGCGCGTCGCACGAATTTATGGTCCTTGCCGATTCGGGCGAGGATGAAATCCTGTTCTGCACGACGTGCAGCTACGCGGCAAATGTCGAGCGCGCGGAATTCCGGCGTGAAGCGTCGGACGAAGTGCCCCCTGCTGCCGAAATGCCTGAACAGGTCGCGACCCCCGGTCAGAAGGCCATCGAGGATGTGGCCGCATACCTGCATCTTGAGCCACGACGATTGATCAAGAGTCTTGTCTTTGAGACGCCGGATGGCCTGGTCATGGGATGCGTGCGTGGTGATCGGGATATCGAACCTGCCCGCCTGCGCGCTGCACTGGGCACGGCGTGGCTGGAGCTGGCCGATCCGGAACGGGTTACAGACGTGTTTGGCGTTGAGCCAGGCTACCTTGGACCGGTAAGAAAACCCGAAGCCGTGCGACTCGTGTGCGACCCGGATGCGATGCGGATGCACGATGCCGCGACCGGTGCAAATGCCACGGAAGCGCATTTGCTGCATGTCGAACCGACGCGCGATTTCACTCCCGATCTCATTGCCGAGATCGCCGGCGCGAGAAAGGGCGATGGCTGCCCGCGCTGTTCTGGCGTGCTCGACAGCGCGCGCGGCATCGAAGTCGGGCACATTTTCCGCCTTGGATCCGCCTATGCCGAGGCAATGAACCTGCGCGTCCAGGACGCAGATGGCAAGGAAGTGACCGCCACGATGGGATGCTACGGCATCGGCATCGGACGGACCGCGGCCGCGGCGATCGAGCAGAATCACGACGAACGCGGTATCATCTGGCCGGCACCACTCGCGCCGTTTGCAGTGGCCGTGGTTCCGCTCGATCTGCGTAACGACGCGCTATGTGCGGCAGCAGGCGGTCTCTACGATGCGTTGCTTGGTGCCGGCATCGATGCCTGTATCGACGACCGTAACGAGCGCCCGGGCGTCAAGCTCTCGGACATCGAACTTATTGGCATCCCCATCCGGGTCGTGTTCGGCCGGCGAAGCTTCGAACGCGGCGTCGTAGAAATCACGACGCGCCGCGACGGCGAGACCATCGAAGCCCCGGTTGACGGTGCCGTCGAGGCTGTCAGGACATTGCTCAGTTCGGGTCGCTGAACTGGTCAACAAGGCCGATCTTCCTCGCATACGCGATCAGTTCGGTCAGTGATGTAA
>RFIY01000322.1 GCA_003695505.1 Candidatus Dadabacteria bacterium
CGACAGATTGGCCGGGATCAGTGGATCAATCGGCTCACCCGCGAGCGGAATCCCGTAAGCGCTCGCCATCGCGCGTTGGGTCATATCGCTGAAATAGACATCGTTGCGGCCATGCGGCACATACATGTGTTTGCGGTTGACACCCGGCAGCGGATCCTGCACCAGGCGCGGCACAAAGACGATCGGATCAACCGCCTCGGCGAACTGCTGGAATAGCCCCATCGCCGGATGCAGATTCGATACCGGCTCGTCGGTCGATGCCCCGATTACGCTGCGCACCAGGTCGCCGGCCCCCTCGAGAAATTCCGTCGAAAAGATGAAGAAGCTCCAGTAGCCACCGCTTCCGGTTGGGATCATGGCCTGCGTGCCCTCGGTCACGGCGCCGAACATATTGGTGTACATCGCCCCCATGCTCTGCCCCATGGTCGCGTGCACGCTTGTGTCGATGTTGACCACCCCATCCGATGTCAGCACGCCAGGACAGGCCGACGCGGCCAGGGTGACGTCGGCCAGGGCATGGCGACGCAACGCGAGCTCGATGACACCTTGCGTGAAGTTGTCGACGATAATCCCGATGTTGGTGATCTGCACATAGTCATAGTCGGCCACGCCCGGAACGCGATCTGGTGAAATCGGCATCGCCTGCGCACCGGATGCGTACCCATGCAGCGCGGCGATCCAGCCGGGACCGCGCCAGGGCGTTTCACTGCCGCCGACTTCGGTCACCGGGCCACGATCGACGATCTGTGTCGCGATACCACCCGAGCCGTGGATGTATTCCAGGTACGGAAAGCCGTTCTCTGGCTCCTGGACGCCGCGCGGCACGACGAGTATCGTCTTGACCGCCTCCATCCGTTGCAGGACCAGACGACCATCCGCATCCCGGGCTATCCGGCCCGACCCGGCTTCCGCAAATGGGGGTTCGTCCTGCTGAAACTGCGGCAACCACAGATCACGCGTAAACACGCACATCGCATCTTCGCTGTGGATCAGACTCCAGGGCGTCGCAGCCGTGACCCGGTCGGCAAAGTGCGCCACGGCATCGAGCACATCCGCACGCATTCGGGCCACCGGATCACCTGTCCTGAACACGGTGGCCGCGGCAATATCGCGCACGGCCAGATCGGACGCTTCGTCGAGATACCGGGCCAGTGGCGCGAAGGTTTCTGTCAGACGCGAATCTCCACGCCCCTTGAGCAGCTCAACCAGCGCATCGGGCGCACCGAGGCGGTTGCCGTCCGCATCGCGAAGCTCACGCAGAACGACGGCCGCCCACCAGGTGCCCGGGCGCAGCGGAAATCCGTTCCAGGGTGCAAACGTGAGCACATTTTCGCCAACGTAGTTGCCGCCACTGTCGTACCAGGCCGTGATCGCCGGAATCCGCTCGCCGTAGCCAGGGCTGTCCGGGTCGACGTTCAGGAAAAAGATCAGCGGCTGCGCTGGCGGCGGCGCATTGACGTCGTCGGGCAACATCTCATCGTCGAGACGGGCAGAAAACGCCATGGACACGACCGGCAACAGGCCGAATCCGTCCACGGGTTCCTGCGCGCGTTCGAGTACCTGGTTGACAAGATAGTTGTCGCCGGGATTCGGAAAGTCGGACAGATCGATGACGCGCGTATCCGCATCATAGCGGGCCTGCATCGGATACGGCAGCGCATAGAAATCGCCGCCATCCGGCTCGAACCGCACCATCGTACCGCTGCTCGATTCCTGGCAGGCCGGCAGCAGGATCTGGATCAGGAACAACGCGACAAGAACGGGACGCAATACACCACGCACGACTACCCTCTTTGCAGGAAATCAGGAGGACTGAAAACGGCGACGCGCAACCGCTGCACGTCGTTCCTGAATTAACGATAACAGGACAGCCGCCGCAATGCTGGCCGATCCGACAGACCCCGTGCTACATTGAATCTTCAGAGGTCAACCCCAACCCAACCGGAGCAGCCCAGCATGGCCACACGTCCCGACGCACTGGAACAAAAGCCGCCGGGCCGTTATCGCACCTACGTGCAAGGCTCGCGCGAAGACCTCCGCGTCCCGTTCATCGACGTCCATTTGTCGCCGACGCGACACACGGACGGTCGTCTTGAACCGAATCCGCCCGTTCGCATCTACGATGCGTCCGGTCCCTGGGGTGATCCCGATCTGGACCTCGACGTGCGCGATGGCATTCCAGCGGTGCGCGACAACTGGATTGACGAGCGCGGCGATACCGAACGGTACGAGGGACGGGCGATTCAGCCCGTCGATGACGGATACACCGAGGCCGACCTTCGCCGTGGCAAACAACCGATGCAGACGCTGCGCCCCAGAAACAGTACCGCGCGCCCACGACGCGCGCGGAGCGGGGCCGCGGTCACGCAACTGGCCTACGCACGCAAGGGCATCGTCACGCCCGAGATGGAATTCGTCGCATTGCGGGAGAACCTGGGCCGCGAAGCGGCAATGCGGCAGATCAGCGGACCCGATGCCGACCGCCGCGACCTGCACTTCCAGCATCCTGGACAGTCGTTCGGCGCACACATCCCGCCGGTTATCACGCCGGAGTTCGTCCGCGACGAAATCGCCGCCGGCCGCGCGATCATCCCGGCGAACATCAACCATCCCGAGCTGGAGCCGATGATCATCGGTCGCAATTTCCGCGTCAAGATCAACGCGAACATCGGCAACTCCGCGGTCGCCAGCTCGATCGAGGAAGAAGTCGAGAAGATGCGCTGGGCGATCCGCTGGGGCGCGGACACGGTCATGGACCTCTCGACCGGCAAGAACATTCACACGACCCGCGAGTGGATCATCCGCAATTCGCCGGTGCCGATCGGCACGGTGCCGATTTACCAGGCGCTCGAAAAGGTCGGCGGCATCGCCGAGGACCTGACCTGGGAGATCTACCGCGACACGTTGATCGAGCAGGCCGAACAGGGGGTCGACTACTTCACGATCCACGCCGGCGTCAGACTGGCCTATATTCCAATGACGGCCCGCCGCATGACCGGCATCGTCTCGCGGGGCGGTTCGATCCTCGCGCGCTGGTGCCTCGCACACCACAAGGAAAACTTCCTGTACACGCATTTTCGCGAGATCTGCGAGATCATGCGCGCCTACGACGTCAGCTTCAGCCTCGGCGACGGACTGCGGCCGGGCTCCATCGCCGATGCCAACGACGAGGCCCAGTTCGCCGAGCTGAAGACCCTCGGCGAACTGACGAAGATCGCCTGGGACATGGATTGCCAGGTGATGATCGAGGGCCCGGGGCACGTTCCGATGCACATGATCCGCGAGAACATGGACAAGCAGCTCGCCGAGACGTTCGAAGCGCCGTTCTACACGCTGGGCCCGCTGACGACGGACATCGCGCCGGGCTATGACCACATCACGTCCGCGATCGGAGCCGCACAGATCGGCTGGTATGGCACTGCGATGCTCTGCTACGTCACACCCAAGGAACACCTCGGCCTGCCCGATCGCGAGGACGTGCGCCAGGGCGTGATCGCCTACCGCGCCGCCGCGCACGCGGCCGACCTGGCCAAGGGGATGCCGGGCGCCCAGTACCGTGACAATGCGCTCAGCAAGGCGCGGTTCGAGTTTCGCTGGGAAGATCAGTTCAACCTGTCGCTCGACCCGGAAACGGCGCGCAAGTTCCACGACCAGACGCTGCCGGAGGAACCCGCCAAGACCGCCCATTTCTGCAGCATGTGCGGCCCGAAGTTCTGCTCGATGAAGATCACGCAGGAGATTCGCGAAATGGCCGCCAAAAACGATCAGGGCGATATCGACCCCGAAGCGGGCATGCAGGAAATGAGCGAGCGTTTTCGCGAACAGGGCAGCGAGCTTTACCACTGAGCGTGATGCCCGGCCAGGAGGCAGCGCCAACAACGGCGCAAGTCCTCGACACGATCCACGAGATTCCGGCTGCGGAATGGGACACGCTTGTCGAAGCAGGGAATCCTTTCTTGCGCCACGCCTTTCTGAGCGCGCTCGAAGATGCGGGCTGCACCGGGCCGAACACAAGCTGGCGTCCTGCGCACATCGTCCTGCATGCCCCGGACGACCGCCCGGTCGCCGCGGCGCCGCTGTTCATCCGCGATGATTCCTGGGGCGAATTCATTTTCGACTTCGAATGGGCCAATGCCTGGCAACGCGCCGGGCTGCGCTACTACCCCAAGGGCACGGTTGCCGCGCCGTTCACGCCGGCCGCCGGCCGACGCCTGCTGACGCACCCCGATGCCGATCGTCCGGCGCTGCTGCGCCGTTTGTCGGACGCGCTGGTACACACGGCGCAGCAACACCAATTGTCCTCGACGCATGTGCTGTTTTGCCGTCCGACCGAGCGTGACGCCCTCTGCGATGCCGGCTTTGCCGAACGGCTGACGTACCAGTTTCACTGGTACAACCGCGGCTATGCGAGGTTCGACGACTTTCTCGCCGACCTGCGCAAGGACAAGCGCAAGCAGATCCGGCGCGAGCGCGCCGCCGTCGCGCGCGAGGACGTGACGATCGAGACGGTCGCCGGCCGCGACATCGGCCCCGAACTGCTCGACGCGATGTGGACGTTCTACCGGCAAAACCAGTCCGACCGCTGGGGCAACACCTATCTGAACCGCGACTGGTTTTTTCTCGTCCACGAACGCATGCCGGACAACATCGTGATGGTCGTGGCCAGGCACGCCGGCCAGCCGATCGCCGCCAGTTTCAACTTCGTCGCCGGCCCCCACCTGTACGGGCGCTACTGGGGCTGCACCGAACACGTCGAATTCCTACATTTCGAATGCTGCTACTACCGCCTGATCGAGTACGCGATCGAACACGGCATCACGCTGTTCGAAGCGGGCGCCCAGGGCGAGCACAAGTTCCTGCGCGGCTTCGCAGCGGTCCCGACCTGGAGCGCCCACTGGTTCCCGGAAGGCATCGGACGCGATGCGATCAGTCGCTACCTGGCCGCGGAACGCGAAGCGATGCGCGAGCAGATCCACGCCTACAACCGTGTCTCGCCCCTCAAGGCCGTCCGCGCCGCGGCCGCAGAAGGCACCCCGTGGCCCGACCCGCCGCAACCGCTGGACTGACGAACGGAAGCCAGGCGGGACCAACGCTCGCCGCGCAGCGGCACCGGAACCACCATTCCGGCCACGGCAACCCCATTCCGTCGCCCCGGACCCGATCCGGGGCCCAACCGGCCGGCCAAGGGCCGGACGGCACCTGCCCAGAACCATCACCCGCCGCGCAGCGGCTCGAAAACCGTCATCCCGGCCCCCGAGCCGGGATCCCGTCGCCGGGATGCGCGCCGTGCCAGGATACGCCTCAACCGTCGTCATGCCGGACTTGATCCGGCATCCA
>RFIY01000323.1 GCA_003695505.1 Candidatus Dadabacteria bacterium
ACACTGGCTTGCGCGGTGGGTTGATCACGACGGGGAAGGATCCGGGGCGATGGCAGGTGGGGTCTGGCTGGCAATCACGATAGCGGCAAATTTGCTCGCTGTCACGACCGTGGCGGCTGAAACGAATACGGCCGTAGCGGATACGACCGACACGACGCAGGGCGCGACCGAGGCAACGGGCCACCAGGAGCCAGGTGGGCCATGCGCGGGGGTCGCGATGGAAGACTGGATGGCCGCTGTATCCGTAGCGACCAATCTGTACGCGGACAGCCGCGCAACGGCGCTGCGCGCGCTTCGCGATTGCCGGGTGCCCGACATGCTGCTCGCGCCGATGGGATCGGTCCTGTTCATGACATCTCCGGGCGAGCTGATCGACGACACGATTTCGATTCTGCTCCATTCGCAATCTGAGCTGGCCACGCGCTATCTGCTCCGTTACGTCCGCTCGAACTGGGCCGACCCCGGGCAGGTGGATCGGATTCTTGACCGACTCGCCCAGAAGAGGGATCCGGCGATCGATGCCCAGCTGCGCAACCTCGCCGAGCGGGGTCCGTCCCGTGAGTTGCGGCACGCCGCCGAAGGTGCGTTGCGCAGGTACAGCCGTGCCAGCATGTCCCGACCGAATGCTTCTTCCGGAGAGGATCATCTCGCGCGGGCGCTACGGCGAGGCGCGGCTGGCCTGGTCGGCGCGACCGTGCTGACTTCGTTCGGTTCGGCGAGCCGGGATCGCGACAGCGCGGCAATGCCGGTCGGCGGCGCGGTTGGACTCGTCGCGGGGGCGGCCGGCAATGCAGTTCGGGAGGCCTTTCTGGATACCGGACGCCTGCCGCGAACCCTCGTCGCCAGCGCGCGCCGGCTGGAGTACTCGCTGTGGGGCCTTGGTGTCGGGGTCTGGGGTGCCGCGGCCGTTCTGGAGGAGCGCGACAATACACGCGAGATCGACAACCGCATGGAGAAAACCGTACTGGGCGCAGTGATCGGAAACCTGACCGGTTATGCCGGCGCGTTGCTCGACCGGGGTTCCTATGCGCCAAAGAAGGAAGCCTTCGTCGAGATGGGCTTCGGCGATGGTCTGCTGGCCGGCCTCGGTACCGGTCTGCTGCTGGATGACCCGACGCCTACCGGATTCTGGGCTGTCAATGCGGGCACGATGCTGATCGGCGGCACGCTCGGACGTCTGCTGGGAACCCGCATCGACTACCAGGACAATGACCTGGCTGCACTGGTGACGATTCCCATATGGACAACGCTGTTGGGGCCGCAAACGGTGGTCGCTTTCGGCGCGGATCCGCACGGGAGAGACTACACCGGGCTGAGCCTGCTCGGGTTGAGTCTCGGCTCCGCCGCGTCGATGCTGGTGGCGAATCAGCGTGAGGCGTCGGCCGACCGCGTACTGACCACGGATGTGTTTGCAGCCGAGGGCGTGCTGGGCATCGCCAGTTTCCACGCTGTTGTCGACAATCGGCTGCCGCGGATTGCATACCCCGACCGCCACGAAAAGGCGGCAGGAATCGTCGGAGCGGCCCTGCTCGGCGGTGGACTGGGATTTGGCCTGGCCGACCGCATCGAGCTGGACCGCGACGGGGCGCTGGCCGTCAGTCTGTCGGCCATGTTCGGTGCCGCCAACGGTGCGGGCTGGTATGGCGCGGTCGTTGGCCGAGACCAGCGGGTCGGCAGCCGCATGGCCGGTTCATCCGGACTCGGCGTTGTCGCCGGCAGCGCGCTGGGGCTGGGCGTTGCGATGTCGCTGGATCCCGATGTGACATCGCAGGGTGCCGTCGCAACAACGACGTTGCTGGCAACCGGCGCCGGACTGCTTGGCGGACTCGTCGCGGAATCGGATCGCCTCGCGCCGCCTGCCGTCATTGCGCTCGACGCCGGGCTGGCAAGTGGCGTCCTTCTGCTCGGCGTTGGCGTGGAGCCCAGACCCATGTTATGGATGCCGGTTGGTGGCATTGTCGGCGGCGGAACAGCGGCGTTGATCGCGTTCGCCGCCGTCGATCGCTCTCGTGTGATTTCCGGGGCCGGTCTTGCGGGCCTGGTCACTGGTGGCGGCGTGGCGACGCTGATTACCGCGCGTCGACATGGTCGGCGAAGCGATGCGGAGCCGAAGGATTCGAGTCGCTGGCGTGGTCCCGGAACCCCGACCGTCACATGGCTCGACGCATCCTACGTCGATCGCGTGCCGTTACAGGGCGCGCAACTGATCTGGAAGTTTTGATTGCATGTCGCGCATCGTGTGGTCGACGACTCCCCGGACAGATCAGCTCCGACCGACATTGTTGCGTTTGCGGGTTTCCTGAATGATCCGGTCAATGACCTCTTCGGGAAGATCATCGCGTTGCGACAGCACATCTTCGAGACGATGCTGCAGTTCATGGATCATGACAAAACCGCAGTCGGGTGGTAGCTGCGGCAACACGGCCCACCGGAGGTTGTCGGGGTATTCACGGCAGATACCGGGCCGTGAACCGTAATTGCGGCAACGCTTCTGTTCGCGATCCCAGTGCAGACAGCGGAAGCGAACGACCTGGGTCTCGCGTTCGACAACGGGATCCACGAACCGGTTGATACGCGCCTGCCAGCCCGTCCAGATCCCGAGCACTGGCGGTACACGCAGCAGCAGTGCCGGCACCCGGATCGAGGGCTGTTCACAGCAGGCACCGCAATCGTTGCATTCTCCCTGTAGCGTCCAGCCCGGTGGGCGGCCGCGCAATCGTTGCCAGGCGCGCCAGATCGAGCGATCGAGTGACCAGAACAGGCGCGCAATCCATTTGATCACCCGCCGAATCGGTCCGTCACTGATCGTCGCATCGGGCATCGTGCACCCCAAAAGAAAAGAGCGGCGAATCCTCGCCGCTCATCGTAGCAAATTGTCTGTCCGCCATTACCGGGTTGCCAGCATGTCGGGCAGTGTACGCCGTCGTCCGCGTGGCAGCTCGCTGCGCCCCATCAGATACTCGTCGACGGCCCGTGCGGCACGGCGACCATCACTGATCGCCCAGACGACCAGGGACTGCCCACGCGTCATATCGCCGGCGCAGAACACCTTGTCGAGGCTGGTTTTCCAGTTCCGGTCGGTTGCGACGTTGCCGCGATCGGTCAGCTCGAGTTCGAGCTGCTCGATCAGGCCTTCGCGCACGGGGTGGACGAACCCCATCGCCAGCAATACCAGTTCGCAGGGGATCTCGAACGTGCTGTCCGGGATTTCATCGAAACTGCTGCGGTCTTCATTCCACTGCAGGCGTACGACCTCGAGCGCGCGGACGCGTCCCTGGTCGTCGCCGAGGAAGCGGCGTGTCATCACCGCAAATTCCCGGCGGGCGCCTTCTTTGTGTGCGTGGCTGGTACGCAGCATATAGGGCCACCACGGCCACGGCGGATTCTCGGCCCGCTGCTCAGGTGGTTGTGGCAACAGCTCCAGATTGAGAACCTCGATCGCTCCCTGGCGAATCGACGTCCCGATACAGTCCGATCCGGTATCTCCGCCACCGATCACGACCACGCGCTTGCCCTCGGCCCAGATCGCTTCGTCTTCGGGAATCGTGTCGCCCTCATTGCGCCTGTTCTGCTGGCGCAGAAAGTCCATCGCAAAGTGAATGCCCGCCAGCTCGCGCCCTGGCACGGGCAGATCGCGTGGCTGTTCGGAACCGCAGGCGAGCAGGACAGCGTCGTGCTGATCGACCAGTTCGGTTGCCGGCACATCGACGCCGATATGTGTATTGGGACGGAAGGTCACGCCCTCGGCTTCCATCTGTTCAATGCGCCGGTCGATGATGTCCTTGCGCATCTTGAAGTGTGGAATCCCATAGCGCAACAGGCCGCCAATGCGATCCTGCTTCTCGAATACGGTCACGTCGTGGCCGGCGCGTGCGAGCTGCTGCGCCGCCGCGAGACCTGCCGGGCCACTACCGACGATCGCGACGCGCTTGCCCGTTTTCTTCGCCGCCGGTCTCGGCTTCAGTGCTTCGCCGTTTTCGAAGCCGGTGTCCGCGATGGTGCGTTCGATCTGCTTGATCGTCACCGGGTCGATATTGATGTTGAGCGTACACGCCGCCTCGCACGGCGCGGGACAGACGCGCCCGGTAATCTCGGGGAAATTGTTGGTCGCGTGCAGGCGGTCCAGCGCATGTGGCCAGTCCTGTTCATACACCAGGTGATTCCAGTCGGGAATGATGTTGCTCAGTGGGCAACCAAAGTCCGACTGGCAGAACGGCACCCCGCAGTCCATGCAACGCGCGGCCTGTGTGACGACGGTGTCCGTCGGATTGTATGCGAAGACTTCCTGCTGATCCGCCTTGCGTTCCTCAACGTCACGGTAGCTGACGTCGACGCGTTCGATTTCCAGGAATCCGGTTGGCTTGCCCATCGGTTCAATACTCCCTGTGCGCGAGGCCCTGTTCGAGCGCGATCCGGTAGTCGACGGGCATCACCTTGATCAGTCGCTCGACCGTATTATCCCAGTCGTTGAGCGCCCGCTCGCCAACGGTACTGCCCGTTCGCTCGACGTGTTCCTGGATCCAGCCGCGCACGGCTTCGATTTCTTTTTCGTCTTCGAGGCGTTCCAGTTCGACCATTTCCGGGTTGAGCATGCGCTCAAACTCGTCGCGATCCATCAGGACATAGGCGATCCCGCCACTCATACCGGCCGCGAAGTTCCGGCCCACGTCGCCGAGAATCACCGCGTGCCCGCCGGTCATGTATTCGCAGCCGTGATCACCGACGCCCTCGACGACTGCGGTCACGCCGGAGTTCCGTACGCAGAAGCGCTCTCCGGCCCTTCCGCGGATGAACGCCTTGCCGTCGGTCGCGCCATAGAACGACACGTTGCCGATGATCATGTTCTCTTCGGGCACGAACCGGCAATCGTTGAAGGGCCGTACCGACAGGGTTGCGCCCGACAGTCCCTTGCCGAAATAGTCGTTGGCGTCACCGATCAGGTCGAAGCGGATGCCTTTTGTCATGAAGGCGCCAAAGCTCTGACCGGCTGTCCCCGTGAACGTAAAGTGGATCGTCTCGGGCGGCAGGCCATCCGCGCCGTAACGGCGGCTGACCTCGTAACTGAGCATCGTGCCGCAGGTCCGGTTGCGGTTGCGAATCGCGAATTCGCCGCGAACGGGATCGCGCTTTTCCAGTGCCGGCTTTGCGGCTTCGATCAGCTTCCGGTCGAGAATGTCGTCGATCGGATGTTGTTGCGCGATGTTGCAGTACATATCGGTCGGCTTTTCGGCCGGCGCCGGCTGCAACAGTCGCGACAGATCCAGGCCGCGCGCCTTCCAGTGGGTGTCGAGCCGGTCGTCGGGCTGCAACACCTGAACCTGGCCGACCATCTCGTCGATCGTACGAAACCCGAGTTCCGCCATCAGTTCGCGGATTTCCTCGGCGACGAAGCGGAAGTAGTTGACGACCGCATCGGCATCGCCGGCAAAGCGCTCGCGCAGTTCCGGGCGCTGCGTCGCAATGCCGACCGAACAGGTATTCAGATGGCACTTGCGCAACATGATGCAGCCCATTGTGATCAGCGCGGCGGTTGCGAATCCGAACTCTTCGGCACCGAGCAGTGTGGCAACGACGACATCGCGGCCGGTGCGCAGCCCGCCATCGGTCTCGACAACGATGCGGCTACGCAGACCGTTGTCGACGAGCACCTGGTGCGTCTCGGCCAGACCAAGTTCCCAGGTCGTTCCGGCGTGCTTGATCGACGACAGCGGCGACGCGCCCGTCCCGCCGCCGTTTCCGGCGATCAGCACGACATCGGCATACGCCTTGGCCACGCCGGCGGCGATCGTGCCAACGCCGACCTTGGAGACGAGCTTGACGTTGATCCGCGCTTTCGGGTTCGCGTTCTTGAGGTCGAAAATCAGTTGCGCGAGATCTTCGATCGAATAGATGTCGTGGTGCGGCGGCGGCGAAATCAGACCAACGCCCGGCGTCGAATGGCGGACGGCGGCAATCTCGACACTGACCTTGTGTCCGGGGAGCTGTCCACCTTCGCCTGGCTTGGCGCCCTGGGCCATCTTGATCTGGATTTCGTCGGCGTTGGCCAGGTAGTTCGCGGTCACACCAAACCGACCGGACGCAACCTGCTTGATCGCGCTTCGCCTGGAGTCACCATTGGGCAGCGGGACATAGCGATAATCGGCTTCGCCGCCCTCTCCAGTATTCGACTTGCCACCGATCCGGTTCATCGCGATCGCCAGCGTCTCATGCGCTTCGGCCGAAATCGATCCCAGCGACATCGCGCCGGTCTTGAAGCGGCGCATGATCGCCTCGGCCGGTTCGACTTCTTCGATTGGCACCGGCTCGCGATCCGGCGCGAATCGCAACAGCCCACGAATGGTCATCGCGCGTTCCGCATCATGGTTGACCTCGGCCGCGAACGCCCGGTAGGCCTCTGCGTCGTTGAAGCGAACGGCCTTTTGCAAATTGGCGATTGCGACCGGTGACCAGTGGTGCTCCTCACCTTCCATCCGCCAGTGATATTCGCCGCCCCAGTCCAGATGGACATCGGCAACATAACGTTCCGGGAATGCGGCCTGATGGCGGTCGATGGACTCCTTGGCGACGCTTTCGAGGCCTGCGCCAGAAATTCGGCTCGGCGTGTTCGTGAAAAATTCGTCGACGAAATCACGATCAAGCCCCACGGCCTCGAAAATCTGCGCACCGTGATAGCTCATCAGCGTGCTGACGCCCATCTTGCTGAACGTCTTGAGCATGCCTTTGCCGATGCCCTTGATGTAGTTCTTGACCGCTGCTTCATAGTCGTCGAATTCGAACTCCGGGTCTTCGCACATCTCGCGCAACGTCTCGAACGCGAGATAGGGATTAACGGCATTGACCCCATAGCCGGCCAACAGGCAGAAATGATGGACTTCGCGCGGTTCGCCAGATTCGAGAATGATCCCGCAGCGCTTGCGCAGACCGGCCCGAATCAGGTGATGGTGGACCGCACTCGCCGCCAGCAACGCTGGCAGGGCGGCATGGAACTGGTCGACGCCACGATCCGAAAGGATCACGGCGGTTGCCCCGTTGCGTACCGCGTCTGCAACATCTTCCAGCAACTGGCGCAATTTCGACTTGAAGCCATCGACACCACGATCGACCGGGTACAGCAACGGCAGCGTAACACTACGCAGCTTGTCGTCCGGCGCATTGCGGATTCTGGCCAGCGCCTCGTCGGTCAGGATCGGCTGCTCGAGTTCGAGCTGGTGAGCGTGCTCAGGTGTCTCGTCGAGCAGGTTGCCTTCAGCGCCAACGAGCACCTTCAGGCTCATCACCAGCTCTTCACGAATCGGATCGATCGGCGGGTTGGAGACCTGGGCGAAATGCTGGAAAAAATAGTCGTAGAGCAGCTTCGGACGGTTGCTCAAGACCGCCAGCGGCGTATCGGTACCCATCGCGCCGATCGGTTCCTTGCCCTGCTGGGCGGTTGGTCCCAACAGAAACGTCTTGTCTTCGACCGTATAGCCGAAGGCCTGCTGCCGCTGAATCAGCGGCAGTTCCGTACCGTTTGCCACAGGTTCGGTCTCGGGCAGGTCGGCCAGCGTGAACTTCTGTTCCGCGACCCACTGCGCATACGGCTTCTGGGTGCAGACCGTCCGTTTGACTTCCTCGTCTTCGATGATGCGTCCCTGCTCGAGATCGAGCAGGAAAATCCGGCCCGGCTGCAGGCGCCCCTTGCGCACGATCGACCGTTCAGGCAGATCGAGGACGCCGACTTCGGATGCGAGCACGACGAGACCTTCGTCGGTCACGACGAACCGCGACGGGCGCAAGCCATTGCGGTCGAGCGTCGCGCCCGCGACGATGCCGTCGGTAAACGCCATCGATGCCGGACCGTCCCACGGTTCCATCAGTGATTCGTGATACCGGAAAAAGCCTCGTCGCGCATCATCGACACGGTGGTCATGCTCGTACGCTTCGGGAATCATCATCAGCATTGCATGCGGCAGGCTGCGCCCACCCTGAACGAGCAGTTCCAGCGCGTTGTCGAAACATGCAGAATCGCTGGCACCGGCGCGAATGACCGGATGGAGCCAGCGTACATCGTCGCCGAACTCCGGATGCGCGAGCAGCCCCTCGCGCGCGGCCATCCAGTTGACGTTGCCCTGGAGCGTGTTGATCTCGCCGTTGTGGCACATGTAGCGGAACGGCTGCGCCAGATCCCATTCCGGGAAGGTATTGGTGCTGAACCGCTGATGGACCAGCGCGAGTGCGGTCGTGATGGCCGGGTCGTCCAGATCGGGGAAATACTGTTTGACCTGCTCGGCCAGCAGCAAGCCCTTGTAGATCAGCGTATTGGCGCTGAAGCTCGCGAAATAGACATCTTCCGGGATATCAAGCCCCGACGTACGGATTTCGCGCTCGATCTGCTTGCGCGTCAGATAGACGTCGCGCTCGAACGCCTTGCGATCACTCAGTCGAGAGGCCTTCTCGATGAAAAACTGGAAAATGTCAGGTTCCTTGCGGCGGGCGATTTCGCCAAGCGCAGATGAATCGACCGGAACACGGCGCCAGCCGAGGAAACGGTGCCCCCGCTCGGTGCTGATTCGCTCGATGATCGCACGTGCATCACGTTGTACGCCTTCGTCCTTGCGCAGGAACACGACACCGGCGGCATACGTGCCTTCGTCGGGCAGCTCGATCCCTTCGCTGCGGGTGACCTTGCGCAGGAAGGTGTCCGGCATTTGCATCAGGATACCCGCGCCATCGCCCGTCTTGCCGTCGGCGCCAGCGGCACCCCGGTGCGTCAGGTTGACGAGGATTTCAATCGCCTGATCAACCAGTTCGTGCGAGCGACGATTATTCAGATCGGCGATCATGCCGATCCCGCAGGCGTCAACCTCGGTCGTGCCGTCGTATAGTCCCGCGCGGCGGCCGCGCTTCAGGGATTCGGTGCGGCTGAGCTTCAGCGGATCGTAGATGTAACGTCCAGCGCGAATGGTACGATCTCCTGTTGTGGGTTGCGGTCACATCGGCGAGGTACATGCGATATACCTCCGCCACAGTCGGTGCCGACATGCATCCTGACCGAAGCGACAACGGCTCCGTGCAGGCTCGCGATCCAGTCATGTCTGATCGGTACATGTCAACGGACATTGCGCCGCTGTCCAGACGCGTTGTCCGGTACCGGCGCACATGCCGGTGAGCGTTATAGGCTACCAGATTTTCCGCCTTCTCGCGAACAGCGGCACCAAAAAAACAGTGATCTGGCGACCGCACCGCGCAAATCTTGTCATATCAGTGGTAAATCGCGTAACATGAGGGATCCTGAACCAGCCAGG
>RFIY01000046.1 GCA_003695505.1 Candidatus Dadabacteria bacterium
TTCGGGATCGTGGACTCCGGCCATCGGCACGATGCCTTCGAGAAAATCGCCGACGACCGCCATGTCTTCGGGGGAAAGCACGCGCGCCTTTTCCGCCGCGACCCGTGCGTTGTCGCCGATGATGTCCCAGGCGGCAAAGACGATGTCCTGCGCCGCAGCCAGCGGTACGAGCTCGCGCACGGGACGAAACGCCCCTTCGCTGCGTTTGCCGATGCGCAGTTCGGCCAGCTCCGCAAGCGAACCGACGGGCACGCCGCGACCGCGGCGCCATAGCTCGACCCCTGCGATCACCGTGGTCGCCACTGCACCAAGCCCCTGGAACAGAACCAGCAATTTGCCTTCAGCGGACTGGACTTGTGGAGTTCGGGTGGTCAATTCGGGCTCCTTGGCGGGATCCGCGCGCCCCGAGCCATGCACTGGCGATCGAGCGCAACAGAAAAAAGTTGAATAGCAACCCATCCCGGCGACAGACGCGTCGGAGTGGAACGGGACAGATCAGTTTTCGAATACCTGTTCATTATACCCACCGCGGCCGGTCAGCCGCGATCCGGACGAATATCCCATTTCCGCAGGAGCAGCTCACGATATCCTCTCCAGCGCGGGTCCAGCAACTGTGGATCTTCGTCGACGATCGCAAACGCTGCCGATCGCAGGTCGGGCACGAGGTCGCGAAAGCGGCGAAGCAGGACAGGGTGGATATCGGGCATACCGCTCTGGCGCATACCCAGCACCGAGCCGGGCCCCCTCAGTTCCAGATCGGCTTCGGCGATCTCGAAACCGTCGGTTGTCGCGGCAAACGCTTCGAGGCGCTTGCGCGTTTCGTCGGCGAAATGGTCTTCCAGCAACACATAGCAGGTTCCCGGCAGGCGACCCCGTCCAATTCGGCCACGAATCTGATGCAACTGGCTCAAACCAAACGCATCCGCGCCGCCGATCACGAGCACGGTCGCATCTGGCACATCGACGCCGACTTCGATGACCGTCGTCGCCACCAGAATCGAGATCCGCCCGTCCACGAGCGCGCGCAGGACGCGATCTTTCTCTTCGCCCTTCATCCGTCCATGTAACAAACCGACGCGCTCGGCTCCGAAGTAGTCACTCAGGCGCTGGTGCATCTGCTCGACGGAGCGCCGGTCTGCGTCTCCCTCATCTTCGACGCGGGGATAGAGGAAAAACACCTTGTGCCCCTGCTCGAGCTCGGTTTTGATATGCTCGAGCACGACACGCTTGCCCTCTGGCGGCACCAGGCGAGTGTCGACCTCGGCGCGTCCAGCGGGCTTTTCGCGGATCGTCGTCACATCCGTCTCGCCAAGCAGCGTCAGCGCGAGGGAGCGTGGGATTGGTGTCGCTGTCAGCAGCAGGGTATGCGGCGTCCCCCCCTTACTGCGCAGTGCGGATCGTTGTGCGACGCCATAGCGTTGTTCCTCGTCGATCACGACCAGGCGCAGGTCACGGAACGCCAGGTCGTCGGACAACAGGGCATGTGTACCAATCACGATGTCCACACCGCCCTTTTCAATCATGAATTGCAGCTCCTTGCGCCGCACCGCGGACAGGCTGCCTGACAGACGTGCGATCCGGATGCCGCTTGCGCCCAGGACGGCATCAAAGAACCGTACATGCTGAGCGGCCAGAATCTCGGTCGGCGCCAGCAATGCGACCTGGCCTCCCGCGCGCGCGACGAGCGCGGCCGCGATCAGCGCAACGGCCGTCTTCCCGGAGCCGACATCGCCCTGCACGAGCCGGTACATCGGCGTCGAACCGGCCAAGTCGGCAACGATGGCGTCGAGCGCCGCGCGTTGGTCTCCGGTCAGCGCGAATGGCAGCGCCCCTTCCAGTTCGGCGCGTACCGCGGACGCGACCGTTACGGGCACGGCCTGCTCCTGCCTCTGCCAGTAGCGACGCAACGCGAGGCCAAGGAACCAGCAGAACAGCGCATCCACCGCGACACGGCGGTAACCAGCCCCGTTCTGGCGTTGCAGGGTAACGACATCGGCATCAGGTCGGGGCGCATGGATTTCGGCAAACGCCTCATCCCAACGCGGCACATCCCATACCCGTCGCTGGACTTCTGGCAATGGATCGATCGCCGCAAGCGTAGGTGCGGCACCGGCGACGGCTCGCGGCATCGTTTGCGTCAGCCACGGAACACCACGGTAGACGGGCTCGATGTCGATTCGCTGTCCCTCACCATAAATGCGCGGATGCGAAAACGTCGGCGTCAGACGCTTGCGATCGGGCTTGCCGACGATCACGATGTTGTCGCCGGGCGCCAGATCCACGGCCGGTCCGGGCAGCCGTGGTGTAAACCAGAACAGATCCGCCGTACCCGAATCATCCTCGACCACAGCCCGCCAGAATCGCCGCCCGCGCGGCCGAACCGGCGCTCGCACGACGCGAACGCGATAGGCCGTCTCGACACCCTGAGGCGCCTCGGCCAGCGGGGTGATTTCGCGAAAGTCCCGGTACGCTCGCGGCAGATAATTGAGCAGATCCCAGACATCCTCGATCGAACGGCCCGCGAGTTCAGACGCCCGGCGAGATCCGATCCCGTCCAGCACCTGCGGCGAGCGCCACAACCAGTCGAAGCTTACGCTCATCGGCGCCGCCCGAGGATCAGGTACTCGACGGTTTCGTCGGCGCGGTATCGCCGCGCCGGGCGGTCGCGGTCGGCCCGAAAGCGCGGGTAGTCAAGCTCCTTGAACGCTACGATAGCGAACTCGCGGCTGATCAGCCCGGTCAGGGTCTCGCGGTCGAGCAGCCCCTCGTTGTTGTAGCTCACCAGCAGCCATGGTGACGAAACGGCGTCGAACAGACGCGCGAACGCATCTCTGGCCTGGCTGCGGCGGCAAAAAGGGGATCCCTGTTCGCCGCGCGGACGCAAACCGCTGATGCCACGCGGCTCGAATCGGTCGAGATCCCAGCACGCGATCGTCTCCAGCACATGGTAGTTGCCCGCATACTGACGATGATTGTACGGCGGGTCGATGTAGGTCAGTACCGGTTCGTACGCCGCCGTGCGTTCAAGCAAGGCCGCGGCATCGCAACAGTACGTTTCGTGGTGCTGCCCCATGCGACGGGACGATTGTGGCGCAATGCCGATCAGGCGCAGCGGTCGCTCGGCGGTCTTTTTGAGACGCTTGAGGTAGGCGCCATAAACCGACGCCGTATTCGCCACGCGATCCGCGCTTTCGATCAACGAAGCCACGAGCCACGCCACCTCGTCATCGGTGATCGCGCGGCGCTCGTGCCAGTCAGCAATCTGGTCGCGGATGGCCTGGATGCGTCGCCCATTTTCCTGACTGAAATAGAGGCGCCCGCCACCTCCGCCCTCGGCATAGGCATCCGCAAACGCGCCGTCTTTCCCGGGCAATGCGTCAAGGTGGCGCAGTACGGCACCGGCCCGCCCACGCAGTTTCAGGGTTCTCTGGCTGGCCGAAAAGGCTGGTGCTTCAGCGCAACCATCCACCTCCTGAAGCCCCGGAAACGCAGGCGGTTCGTCGAGGCAAACCAGCGCATGCGCGGTACGTTCAGCGTACCGCTGCCAGTCACCCGCCACGACACGATGCCCGCGGGCCTTCAGCGCCGCGGCAACCGCGCCGGTGCCACAAAAGGGGTCAACCGCCGTACCCGAATCTGGCACCTTCCAGTGGTCGAGCAATGCAAGAATCGGCTCCAGCAGGCGGTATTTTGATCCGATATAGTTCATTGCCGCGCCGCCCCACGCGCCGCATCCGCAGATCAGTCGCGCTGCTGACCGAGAAACCGGAGCAGGAACAGGAACAGGTTGATGAAATCGAGATACAGGGCCAGTGCACCGACGATCGCAAACTTTGCGGCCGCCTCACCACGCGACCCGACACTGGCCGCCAGTTCACGCATGCGTTGCGCATCCCAGGCCGCGAGCCCGGTAAACAGAAAAACGCCGACGACGGACAGAATCCAGTCGAGCCCCGAGCTGCCGAGAAATATGTTCACGACTGATGCGAGCACCAGTCCGATCAGCCCCATGAACAGGAAGCTGCCCATGCCACTCAGATCGCGTTTTGTCGTATGTCCCCAAGCCGCGGCTGCGGCAAACATGCCGCCCGCGACCGCGAACGTCTGTGCGACCGAAGTTCCGGTGTAGACCAGCAGCACGCTGCTGATCGTCGCGCCATTGAGCGCACTGTAGATGACGAATGCCGTCGCAGCCTGCACCGGTGACATCCGGGATATGCCCAGCGACAGCCACAGCACGAGACCGAACTCGGCGGCGATCAGCCCGTAAAAGACGATCTTCTGGCCAAAAATCAACTGCTGCATCGTTGCCGACGAGGCGACGGCCCAGGCGACGACCGCGGTCAGCGCCAGCCCCGCGGCCATCCAGCGGTAGACGCTCGCAACAAAGGCTGAAGCTTCGGCCTTTGATATGCGCACTTCGCCGACCATTTCCGATGGGGTCCAATGCCGAATTCCGGTCCGTTGCATGACGAGGGCTCTCTTGTCAGTGGTTGGTATGCGCGCATTCATGGCGCGTCACGCGGAGGCGTGATGTTCCTCATTATAGTCAGCACGATCCCCGCGGAGCCACCGGGCAACATAATCGCCGACCGCTTGCAGTGTCGGGAGGCTGGTGGCCTGCGGCAGCGGCGGGCTGACCTGGGCGCACTGCACGAATGCACATCCGGCGAGGCGTGCGGCCTCTCGATCGACGGCGCTGTCACCCACGAACAACAAGTCGGCTGGCGCGAGCTCCCAGCGTGACGCAATCCAGCGCGCCCCATCCGGCGACGGCTTGGACGGCACAGCCATGTCGGCATGCAGAACGATGTCAAATAGCCCTTCCCAGCCGAGCTGGGCCAGAAGTGGCTTCGTGCTCGGCCCGCGGTTCGTCCACAGGGCAAGGGCAATGCCGCGTTGCCGCAGCGACGAAAGCAGCTCCAGCGCTCCGCTCAATGGACGGATTTCGGACAGTCGGTCCAGATAGGGATCGCGCTCGCGAAACTGCGCGACACGGACGAGATCCTCATCAAAAAAGCGCTGCTCGAGCGCGTGTCGGTCAAGCGTGTAAAAGAGCTCTGCATCCTGCTCCGGAAATGGACGCCCCAGCCAGCGAAACAGATCGCGATTGTAATTCAGGATGTGTTCGCGGCTGTCGACAAGCGTGCCGTCCAGGTCGAATACGATCATTCGCGGTTACTCTCGATCCATGGCTCAGGATGGTGACGCAGCCATTCCCGGACCTCCTCGATATCCGGGCGCTGCGTATCGGGGACCTGGCGCAGTCGCTCGATTCGACCGGCGGCATCGTGCAACATTGCACGGAAGGCCGCTGAGCGTTCGGCCTCGCGAATGCACAGCTCCGCGGCCTGCTCCGCCGTCTCGAATCGATGACAGAACAACGCGACATCCTGCCCGCTCGTCAATGCCAGCAGGGCGGCTTCGTCCGGTGCCCATTGCCGCGCAATCGCACCCATTTCCAGATCATCGCTGACGATGACGCCGGCAAAGCCGAGTTCACCGCGCAGCCGCTCGAACAGCGGCCGCGAAAACGTGGTCGGCCCGTCACCGCAGATGGCCGGCCAGCGAAAGTGTCCAACCATCACGAGCTGCACACCGGACGCAATGGCCGCGCGAAACGGAATCCATTCGCGCCGTTGTGCCGTTTCCAGATCGATATCGAGGACGTCAAGCTCGACGTGGCTGTCGCTGGCGACGGCGCCGTGCCCCGGAAAATGCTTCGCACACGCCTCGAGTCCAGCGGCGCGCAGCCCTTCGACGGCGGCGGCGACGCGGGCCACCGTTGATGGTTCATTCGGCCCGCCAAAACAACGCCGCCGTAACGCCGCGTGATCCGGGTCGAACTCCAGATCGGCCACCGGCGCGAAGTCAATGGCAAAGCCAAGCCGCCGCAACAGCTCGCCCAGCCAGCAATGTGCGTCAAAGACCGGCCGAACATTCTCGCCGCGGATCGCCCAGCTCGCTGCAGCCGGGAACCGCGGCAGTGGTTCGGGCAGGCGCTGTACCGGGCCGCCCTCCTGATCGACCGCGACGCGGGTCGCGCCGTGGCTGAGCAACAAGATCTGGCGGTTCAGGTCGCAGCAAGCTTCCGGGTCGGGCAGATGGCGCGAGAACAAGGTCACGCCGCCCGGAGGATGCGTTTGCAGCGCACGGCGGACCCGCATCCAGTCTTCTTCGTACCAGCTCGGCCAGATGCAGCGCCAGACCAGTCTGGCCAGCGGCGTACTCATCGGAAAACCTCCCGAATGCGTTCGGCGCGCACATACTCGACGGGACTTCTGGGAACCGATCGTGTTATAACATTGTCCTAGCCAGCTCCGGCTGTTGCCGGGTTTCAGTTCAAACAGACCGCAGGAGACAGGAAACCGTCGTCATGGAACAGAATAACAACCCGCAAATTCAGGGTGGCTCGCCCAGCCCGCTGTTGCTCGTCCTTTTCATCGGACAGCTCATCACACTGCTTGCCATTGCTGGCGTTGGCTACGTCGTCCAGCGGGAAGCCGCGGATCTTCGTGCCGCGATCTCTGATATTGAGAAGGCGGCACCGGCACGCCCCGCGCGGGACGACCGCCCCCAGCAACCACAGGAATACAAGAACTGGGCTTCGTTGATCCGGGACTACAACATCTCGGTCGGCCCTGAAGACGCGCCCGTCACGATCATTGAATTCAGCGACTTCCAGTGTCCGTTCTGCAATCGCTTCTACACGCAGTCCTACCGGCAATTGCTCAAGGATTACGATGGCAAGCTTCGCTTCGTGTACAAGAATCTGCCCCTGTCGCAGATCCATCCGTCCGCCGAAAGCGCCGCGATCGCACTGCAATGCGCGGCCCGCGAAGGCAAGGGGTGGGATATGCACGACAAGCTGTTCGATAACTACCGCAGCCTCAGCGATGAGACGATCCGGGATCTCGCAAAAGAGATCGGCCTCGGGGACTCCTGGACACAATGCTATGAGAAGCGAGAAACTGCCGATGAAGTTCAGCAGGACAGCAAGGACGCTATGGAAGCCGGCGCCCGCGGCACGCCAGCCTTTTTGATCAACGGCAAATTCGTGTCCGGCGCACAACCGCTGCAGTCGTTCAAGGCCGAAATCGACCGTCTGCTGAGCAACTGATTCGTCCGCCGGCGGGATCATTTCACAAAGAGGGGCAGCCGCTTCTGGCTGCCCCTCTTTGCTTGTCATACTGCCATCGTGCGGATGATGTCCTTGGAGGCTGCACCGGGTGCGAGAACAAGGAAGCCCGCACGCCGTTGGGAATCTTGTTGGCGTCGGCGGCAACCGTACGGCTCGCGCCGTGAATCACAAGGCGGGCGATGTGTTGCAGCGTGAGACGCCGGTGCCTGCGCAGCCCCGGCGCCACGGTCCGATGTTGCCCGTTCTGATCGTGCTGGCGGCGGCGCTATATGCTGCAGAGCGCCTGCCGCTGAATCCATTTGGCATCTGGCAATGGCTGCCGCTTGGCGTGACCCTTGGTCTGTGGCGCCGGGCGCGGCGACGACATGACCGTGCGGCCATGGTGGCAACCGTCGGCTTTTTGGTCGGCGCCATGCTGTTTTCCATGCCGCTACATGTGATCTGGTTTCTGGATCTCGACGGAACGCGGACCGGCTCATCGACATCCGGTCTGTTATTGTTGTTCATACCGATCTACGCGCTCGCAACCGGCGCACTGGGCTATGCATTCGGCTGGCTCGTTGGGCGTTGGCGCTATCACAGCTCATAGCAGGAGCCGCACGCGGCGCCTTGATTCCAGAGATGTCCGCAGATAGATCGCGCTATCGCGGCACGCCAGCGTCAGGCGAGCTGGTCGCGCACCCAGGTCACGAGCAATTCAATCGCGCGAGCGCGCTCGGCGGGAGGCTCGTTGAAAATCTCGTGATAGTAGCCATCCAGAAAGTGGGCAGTGACGGGGCCTTTCACCCGTTCGATGAAGCGCCGGCTGCCCTCCGGATCGGTCAGCCCGTCTGCCGTACCGTGCGCAAGCCACAGCGGCATCGTGAGTTCGCTGGCGCGCGCCTGCGCCGCCTCCAGCGCCGCGAGCATTTCCGTGAACCAGCGGGCCGAGACGCGATCATGCACCAGCGGATCGTCCAGATACGCCCGTACGGTTTCGGGATCGCGGCTGATCAAATTCGCGTCGAGTTCATTGGCCATCGTCAACGTCGGCCAGCAGCGTGATAACAGGCGACCGGCGACATTCTTGATCGCGGGTACAGGTGTCGCGATACCGAGCAGAGGCGCGCTGAGCGCCAGCCCCTTGAGCCGTTGACCGTGTGCCAGCGCCGTATGAACTGAAACGAGCCCCCCCATGGAATGACCAAGCAGCAGCCTGGGCTGCTCGGTCGGCAGATCCGCATCAGCGACGGGAAACAGTGCCGCGACATCATCCACATACTCCTGCCACCGCATCACATGCCCTCGGCGCCCGTCACTGCGCCCGTGCCCGCGCAGATCCACCGCGTAGGCCGCACAGCCCTCGGCATTGAGAGCCTCGATGACATGCCCATAACGCCCACTGTGCTCCCCCAGACCATGGCAGATCAGAACCGCCGCACGGGGTGTTGTTGCGGGGAGGGCACGCAACCCGTGCAGTCGCGTGCCGTCGCGGCTGGTCAGCGATAGCGTCTCGATCGCCATATCGTCAGCCTACTGGCTGTTGATCAGGCTCGCAAACGGGTTCTCGCGGTCGAGCAGGTAAGCGATGTAGGCATTGACGGCCTTATTGATCAGGAACTGGTCTGCCTGGACGAAGGGTTCCCCCTTGTAGTCGAGCGGAACGGTGACCATCGTGGCCGGATTGACCGGCAGCGCCATCTCATTGACGAGGATCATGCCGTGAAAGCTCGGGCTTTGCCAGGCGATGTACGGGAACGGCACTTCGAGACCCAGATCCGCGGCGCTGATGCCATCCGCGGGGATCGTCAAGCCACTGACGAATTCACCGGTCTCGCCACGCGGGCCAAACGTAAACGACGTCGTGAAGTGCGGCGCATCCATCGTGACGACGGCCGGCGACGAAACGGCAGCCTCGCCTTCGATCATGAATACATCGGCCTTACAGAAGTCGGTGATGTCCTTTGGCACCCGGTTGACCGTACAATTGTCGTCATCGTACCAGTATGGAAAGAGCTTGCGGATGGGCAGTGGCCCCTCTGTGCCGGTCGGTCCAACGAAATATGAACGAAAGTCAAACTCGACCGCTTCAGGCAGCGTTGGCAGGAAGAGCTTGAGCAGGTCGACGGAATTGATGATCGTATTGATCTCCTCAAAACCGAGCGGACGGTACTCACCCTGTGGATAGGGAATCGACGTGTCGTCGACCGCCTCGACCTGATTACCAAGCACGTCTATGATCGTGTGCAATGATTCGATGACCGTACGGATATCGCCGAACTGACTGTTGAAGATTACCTGCACCCCGCCGGTATTGTCGGTCAGCGCGATCGTACTGAACAGGTTGACCTGGCGCAGCCCGACGACGAGGATGTCGTCGCCATCGGCGCCGTTGTTGTCGGGGTCGATCCAGCCCAGCACGTTGTCGGATGGATCATCGTCCGTGCGGCTACGGATCAGCATATCCGGGATGATCCCGTGCACGGTGTCGCCGGTATCGTCGTAGATCGCCCGATATTGCTCGAGCAGCAGATTGTCGACTTCGTCGAGGCGCACATCACTTTCAAGAGTGAAGTCGAGCAGATCCGGGTTGCGATCCAGCAGAACACCGGCATCGCGCAGCAGTTCGATATAGGTAATGTCGCCCTTGACCAGCAGATCAATATCGTCGAGGATCACCTCAAGGGGGCCTTCGAGGTCGTCAAACGAAAGATCGTGCGCCAGGATCAGATCAACCGCGACCTGAAATGCGTCAACGAGCGCAAGGATCGTTCGCGCGACGGCGGTATCCCACTCGTAACCAAGGGTCGCACTAAAGAACAACAGACTGTTCTCGGCCCCGATATTGATCGGCAACCCTTCCCTCAATTCAAACACGCAGTCACCGTCGATCACGGCCAGCGCCTGTTCACGCACGTCCGCCGCGGACTCCTCAAATGGCCGGATGAATCCTTCTACCAGGCTGTTCAGATCTCCGAACTGGGCGGGCTGCAGCCCCTCGACGCGACCGCGCAACGTGGCAAACGAAGGCGCGCCGCCCAGAAAAAGGTCCGCCGTCTCGAGAAGGGAATCGAGCTTGTCCACCCCTTCGAGAATGCGCCCCAGCAACAGTCCGTAGTCGGCGGCACAGGCCAGATCCGCAGCCGCCTCGCCGGCATCCACGTCTGTCAAGAGCTGTTTGAAACGTGTGATCGCGGTATCGAAATCGCCCTTGGCGAGAGCCGCCTTGCCGGCGCAGACCAGTTCGTTGGTGGGGCAGGTCTCGGTATCCAGCGCACCTTCTCCGCCAAAACAGCCGCTGACGCCAGCCAGGATCATCAAACACAGAATCAATCGGGTATGACGCACAAACTACCTCCGCGCAGATGGACAGCCCATCCGGTTCGAACAAATTCATATTGACTTCCAGCGGCGATCCGGGGCGGCTGGATATGGCACACCGCCTGGCCGCAGGTGATATAAACGCTGTTTTAGCTTACCACGTCATAGCCGGATCGGCAAGCACCTGAACCGGGCTCAGCGAATACCACCATAAACAGCGCCGGAGGCCGTATCGATCAGTGTGACCGATGCATCCTTGCGATCGAGCGCGACAATTCTGTCTGAAGCCAGAAAATCGAAATCAGAAAAGACCGTCGCCGCGGCAAATGTATCGACAGACGCCTCGATCGACACCGTAAACCGATCGTTGCGATCGGCAGGATCTGCGCCGGCGTCAATCGCGGCGCTCCAGCCGACGGTGTCAATGGTCACGCCGGTTGGCGCCAGCGCGACCAGGCCACTGCGGGCACTGCTCCACACCCAATTTCCCAGCGGTCGAATGACACCCGTCACCGGCGCCGCAACCGGTGGCACCCAGGCCAGCTCGTCGGCAACCTGTGCGACAGCCGTGGTTCCGTCAGCGCCTTCAAACCGCAGCGCTTTGGGGACAGGTCCTGTCAGCGGATGCGGCAGATCGTTCCATCGCGTCACCTCCGCGGCCGCGAGACCGGCCCACCCATCTGGTACGCCCTCGAAGGTCACATTCAGCACGTCATCGCGCACCCAGCCGGGGCACCCCTCGCGTCCAAGGCGCACGAAGCGTATCGACGGGCTGCTCAGCGCACCATGGTCGACAAACAGTGGCGTGCCGGTTGATGCCCCACCTTCGACATTGTCCACCAGACACAAGGTCTGATCGTCAAGCTGCGAAACCCGATAGAGTCCACCATCGGCGGCGGAGAACCACAGACGGCCGCGGGCATCGTAACGCAGCCGTACGGCCGCGGCTGGCAGCGGCACCGATGCCGTCACACCCGGCGCCGCATCGGTCGTCAGCGCGGCCTGTCGAAGCCAACCACCTTCAACCCACGCGATCGCGTCCGTCCCCGCCGCGAAGGCCGCAGCCTTCACTGGCATGCGCCATGACCGGGCGCCCTGGAGCGGATCCCAAAGCGAAATCGCACCGTCGGTTGACCGGTAGGCGAATGGCGCATCAGAGACCGTCTCCGGCCACTCCTGCGCGTCAACCGGCAGGGTCAAACCCTGCACCGGCGCATCGAGGCTCGTGACAACCGTGACGGCACCACGCAACGCAATCACTGTCGCCGACGCCGGAAAATCGGCCCAGCGCACCGCGCCAGTATCCATCACTCCGAACGCCGTACGGGCCGTCGAGACCTCCGCCGCAAAAACAATCGAATCATTCGCGTCACGCCACACACGCGGAGGCGTCGGGCCCCAGCCAGGATCCGGCGCGACCACGGACGACGTCGTTTCCAGTTGACCGTCCGTACCGAACCAGAGCAATTCTCCCCGGCCACGATCGAAGATCGCAAAGGTCGCCTGCCCGGCGTCGCTCAAATCGTGAACAATCGCCTCAGGACGGCTAAACAACGCCTCGTCGGTGCCGCCGGATCCAACGGTTCCACAGGCAGGGCCGGTTCCGGCCAGCACCAGACACAGACCCGCGGCAGCCAGTGACCGTTTCACGAACCAGCCTCGATCAGCTTCGACGATGCGTAGTCGAGCACCCAGGTCATCTGATTCGCAAACAGCAGCCCGGTCGGGCGGCCCACCGCTGTCACAACCTCCCAGCCAACGGCATCCCTGCGTAACACCGCACCATCGCTGTCCAGTGCCCAGAGCCGGCCGCGTGCGTCCACAGCCAGCGCGCCGGGCGAGCGCCCCACCGGTTCGGCAGCCAACGGCTCGCCATCATCCGACCGCCACGACAACACGATGCCCGCCGCGGAATCCGACGCATAGACGACGCCGTTGTGCCAGACCATCCCGGAGATGGTGTGATCGGTACCGACACCCCGTGGAAAGCGCGTGTGAATCACATCGGGCTGTTCTGCGTCGACAAACTGCACGTTCCCCGCCCCCGCAAACCCCAGCCACAACCGCTTCAGCTCCGGATCCCAGGCGGTCGCGCTCAATGGCGCCAGCGTTGAGACGACCCGACCGAGTTCCCGTCCGGTCGTGTCGAACCAGATCAGCTCGGGGTCACCTGTCTTCGCCGTCCAGGCCAGCAGCCGATCATTACCCATGGCCGCAAGCCGATCCGCAAACACTTCGGGAACATCCACGACGACTTCGAGTGTCGCAATGTCCAGACCAATGAGTGACCCATATCGCCGCCCGGCCAGCCAGAGCTTTTCATCTGCGGTCACTCCGCCGGGAAAATTGGCTTCGAAGCCCTGGGCTACCGGAACCAGCACCGCCTCCGCAGTAGCTGCCCCGCTCGATGCGTCCCGGACCGCGATGAATCCGCCGCAGTACCGTTCGTCGGTATCGGCATTGACAACCAGAAGGCGCCCCCGCCCGTCCGGCACGGCCGCAACCGGGCGGGCAAGCTCATCTGCTTCGGGCGTGCGGCACGCCGGTGAAAAGACGGCCTGTCCACAGGCCGGAAGCAAGATCACCAGCGGCCAGAGCAAGCGCCGCATCAATCCGCAGCCTGCCGCGCAATCAACCACTGCTGAGCGATGGTCATCACGTTGTTGGTCAGCCAGTACAACACCAGCCCGCTCGGGAACCCGTAAAACAGCACCGTAAACATCACGGGCATCAGCATGAAGATTTTCTGTTGCGCCGGATCGACCGTTGTCGGCGTCATCTTCTGCTGCAGGAACATTGTGACACCCATAATCAGTGGCAGAATCCGTACTGGAATCGCGTGGCCAAACAGCGCAAGCGTGGCCAGCGTATCGGGGGCGGCCAGATCGTGCACCCACAGCAGAAATGGCGCATGGCGCAATTCGATGCTGACGAGCAACACGTTGTACAGCGCAAAGAAGATCGGAATCTGCAACAACATGGGCAGGCAGCCACCGAGCGGGTTGACCTTCTCGGTGCGATACAGGTTCATCATTTCCTGTTGCAACCGCTGTGGATCTTCCTTGTACTTCTTCTGAATCTCCTCCATCTTCGGCTTCAGCTTCGACATGGCCCGCATGGAACGGTAACTCTTGGCGGTCAGCGGATAGAGGGCCATCTTGATCAGGATCGTCAGAAGAATGATGGCCCAGCCATAGTTCCCCGTCACCCGGTGGAACAGGTGCATCAGCGCCAGCATGGGACGCGCGATAAATGCTGTCCATCCGAAATCGACCGAGGAACGCATCTCCCGGCCGATGCGACGCAACTGATCCAGTTCTTTCGCGCCGCCGAATACCGTAAACTCGAACAAGCCCTCATGCCCGGCGCGGAGCACCTGTGGCGCCGCTGAGATCGTCAGCCAGGCGCGACCGCGCTTGTCGTCGCCGGAATCGGGAAGATTACGCACACGAATCTGCAATTCCGCAGATGCATCGTCCGGCAGAATCGCGCGGGCAAAATACTTGTCGTCCCACATCACCCAGTCGAACGAACCTTCCCAGCGGTGCTCTGCCTCCAGGTCGTTGCCCCGGATCGACTCGATCTCACCACCTCGCCGCAGTCGCAACCCCGTGAACACATAACGTGAAAAATCAGGGGCGTAATGATGCGCCATCTCGACAACAGGCTCGAATCTCGTTCCGTCGGGCACGCCGCGAGAACCGAAGGTGACCTTTGCGCGTGACAACGACTGCGCGTGCACCCGTGCAAACAGCTCCCCCGAACCGACTGGCCAGACCAGACGTAGCGCGGGCTGCCCGTCAATGGCCTCCGCCGTCGCAGGTGGACCGAGCCCGGCGAATCCAATCCGCAAACACGGATCCGGCTCCCTTTCACAAAGGTCTACGAGGGGCGCTCCGGGCTCGAGATCGACGCGATAGCCCAGCAGACGCCAATGTGCAACGGTATCGCCGTGAAACTCGGCCTCGAAGCGGTCACCCGCAATCGTCAGGACGGGCAGCGTACCGGATGCAGGCAGCGCTGTCGTGACCGGCGCGACTGCGGGGGGCGTTGTGGACGGCGCGGCAACCTGCGCCACCGGCTCTGATTCGGCGATCGAACGCGTTGTCGCCGTCGCCGGTTCAGCGGACGCCGGAGATTGTCCGTTTCCCGGCGCCGGCGACGGAGGTGGAAACATTGCCTGCCACGCGAACAGAAACAGTACACTCAGCCCCAGCGCGATCAGCAGTCGTTGTTCGTCTTTCATTGGGTCTCGTCCTGATGTGGATGCAGGTTGATTGAGGCGCAACACCGCCGCTCGGGAACCGGGTCGACTCCCCAGCCTCCGAAGGGATGGCAGCGCATGAGCCGGCGCAGCGCCAGCCAGCCACCCTGGACAAGTCCATAACGGGAAATCGCCTCCATGGCGTACTGGGAACAGGTCGGCGTATAGCGACAAGTTGGTGGAAACAGCGGACTGAGCCACTGCTGGTAGCCACGAATGAGCCACTGCGTCACCAGGGCGGGAATTCGCAACCAGTTCAGTCGCATCGGCACCTCAACTCCTGCGTGAGTCGATGGAAATCCGCTTCGATGTCGCGAAACGTATTGGCTGGACGACCGAAGTCCGGCGTCACCAGCAGATCGACGGCAGGCAAGTCCTGCCGACACTGCCGGAAGGCCTCACGCACATAACGCCGGAACAGATTGCGCTGGGGCGCATGACCATACCTGCGCGGCGTACGCACACCCAGCCGGGCGAAGCCGAGGTCGTTCTTCATCCAGCGTACACGCATGTGCCGCAAGTTCAGCCGCCGTCCCCGGCGCTGCAGTCGTTGAAAATCGAGATCACGATGCAGACGTACGCGACGCGGCAACGTTTGCCGCGGCCGCGCTACTTCTGATACGCCGTCGGCGCGAGGCGAACGCGGCTCCGGTTGCGGCGGCGTGCGATGATCGCGCGACCGGCGCGCGTCGACATCCGCTTGCGAAATCCGTGCTTGCGCAGACGCTTGCGATTGTGGGGCTGGAATGTCCGTTTCATCGGAAGCCATCCTTGGAACAACTGATCGTGTAACCGTAATTGCGACGCCACCGGCATAAAGGGGTCCGGCCCCAGCAACGGCGTCAGTAGACCGAATCGTTGATTTTACCAGTGCCAGCAGTGTGCCGCAAACCTCAGGCCTCGCCATTGACAACCGCTGACCCACGGCTTACAATGTGGACTTCGTCCATGTCGCGTCCGCCGCGACGGGGCAACCTGGCGCCTGGCAACCGCGCCCGCACTTCACGGATGAACCAGACCAATGGCGTTTTCAATGGACAGTTTGCCGATTCTCGACCCCGAATTCGTGGAGCTCAACGCCCCGCACCAGAATGAAGCACTCGAACCACTGCTGCGCAGCCGCAGACTGATGCCGATGCTGTCCGAAGCGGTGGCGGAACTTCCCTGGGACCCGGAAAGCCCGGAATACCAGGACATCTGGCTGGGGCTCGCGGCGCTGCATCTGTTCGAGAAACGAATCGAACGGGCGCTATTCAAGCCGCTGATCCGCGTCTTCTTGCGCATGCTTGCCGAGTACCGTGCCCAGGAGGTTCAGCCTCCGGAATATGTCGAGTCTTTTGCCGAGATCTGGTCGGGCGTCGGCCTGCCGGAAAATCTGATCGATCACCCAACCCAGGCCTGGCAGCAGATCGTCGATGCGATCATCACGCAGGCAGGCCCCGGGGACTGGGAACGGGCAATGGCGTTTGTTCAGGCGGCGCGACGCCTGTCCGGCACGCTTCCCGATGCAGACGTCCACCGCCTGATTGCAATCGCGCTGCTGATCGTCCTCGGCAGCCGGCCCCAGCGCAAGCCACTTGCGATCTGGCGCGACATCTGGAACCGAACGACGTTCGAGGCCTCGGATCTGTTCTACCACGACAGCCGCCTGCGGCGTGCACTGCTCGACGAGAACATCGATCACGCCTATCACCTGATCGCGGTCATGGCCAAAAGCGGCGAGACCAGTTCCGACCTGCTGGCCGCGATTATTCGAGCGGCCTACGACATCGACTATGCTTCCGAGCGACGCACGCTTGGTCTGATCCCTGCGGCGTCCGCGCTGCTGGAATCGGCGCCGCTGCTCACCCACGAGCAATTCCGCCGTGGGCTCGCTCGCCTGCTCTGGGATCTCGCGTTTGAAGAGAAGCGCGATCCGGAACGGATCTTCTATGACGAGATCTCCCTGATCAAGAGCCGCGAGATCGAGATCGATTTCAGGCGCGCTGTCCTGCGCAGCGACTTCATCCAGTCCTGGGGCTACGCCGAATACGCGTTTGTCCACGGCTTCGAAGCGGACCAGATCTTTGTGATCCTGTCCCAGCTCAGCCCCAGTTTTTACCGTGGCGGCACGCCGTTGCTCTGGGCATGGAGCCATCTCGCCTCGATTGAGACGCTGTTGCGCCTGCTGCCGGAAGAAAACGGCATCTACGTCATGGCCCATACGGTGCGGCTTCTGTCCAGAACACCCAAAGACACCTCGCTGCTCGATCCATTCCCGGACGAAGACCAGTAGCGGCGGTGATCGCGTCCTACGGCTGCGACCCCGGACAGTCGCGTGGCCGGCGCTTCCCGGAACCACCGCACGCCTATCGCAATCCGTTCCAGCGTGATCGCGACCGGATTATCCACGCCGCGGCCTTTCGCCGTCTCGAATTCAAGACGCAGGTTTTCGGATACCACGAGAGCGACTACGTCCGGAACCGCCTGACGCATACACTGGAAGTCAGCCAGATCGCGCGATCGCTGGCCCGCTCACTTGGCCTCAATGAGGATCTGGCCGAAGCGATTGCGCTGAGCCACGACATCGGCCATCCACCGTTCGGTCACGCGGGCGAGCACGCACTCGACGAAGTGGCACAACATATCGGCGGCTTTAACCATAATATTCAGGGCCTGCGCATCGTCGATGAGCTCGAACAGCGCTATGGCGATTTTCCCGGCCTGAATCTGACGTTTGAAGTGCGCGAGGCCTTCGCGAAACACGGCAGTGGACGTAACGCGATGCCTGATGAGTTCATGGGCTCGGGCACGCAGGCGTCACTCGAAGCACAAATCGTCGATATGGTTGACGAGCTGGCCTACACCAGTCACGACATCGACGACGGCCTCGCACATGGTCGGCTACAGGTCAGCGACCTGGACGAGCTGGATCTGTGGGCGCGCCCGTTTCACGAGGTCCGGAATCGCTATCCGGACGCCACACTCGAAGTCTGGCGGCACGAGACCATCCGTCGCGTGATCAATCGACTCGCAACCGACCTGTTCGAAAACTCGCGCCAGCGGATCCGCGACAGCGGCGTCGACAGTGTCGATGCGGTGCGCAACCACACCGAACCCCTGATCGCGTACGGCGAATCCGCGATGCGTGCGCTGGTCGAGATGAAACGATTCCTGCTCGAACACCTCTACCGCGACTACCGGGTCGTGCAGATGAACCAGAAGGCGCGGCGCATCGTCACGGAACTGTACACAACCTTCCGCGATGTGCCCCAACAGATGCCGCCCGGCGTGCGCAATCGCTGCGACCAGGATGGCATCGAGCGAACCGTCGTCGACTATATCGCAGCAATGACGGACAAGGCCGCGCTCGAACTCTGGGCGCGCCTGTTCGCAAACGGATAAGGACAACACCATGGCCGCCCTTCCCGACCAGCTCGACCTGATCGTCGGCATTCCCTCCTGGAAAGAGGCCGACACGATCGGTCATGTGGTCGAAGTTGTTGACCGTGGCATACAAACATACTTCCCCGACCTGGCCGCCTGCATCGTCAATGTCGATAACAACAGTCCGGATGGCACACGCGAGGCCTTCCTCGGCGTCGAAACGACGACACCGAAACAATACATTTCGACGCCCGACGGGATTCGTGGCAAGGGGCACAACTTCGCCAATCTGTTCCGGCTGTTTTCCGAACACGGCGCGCGCATCGGCATTGTTGTCGATGCGGACCTGCGCTCCATCACGCCCGAATGGATCAGAAAACTGGGCGAACCGATTCTGAAGGGCGCGGACTATGTTACACCGCTGTACGCGCGCCACCAGTTTGACGGGACGATCACGAACCATCTGTGTTATCCACTGACCTCGGCGTTGACCGATCTCGAGATTCGCCAGCCAATCGGCGGAGAGTTTTCGTTTGGCGCGCGCTTTTGCGAGCGGATGACCACCGTCGACTGGCCGCCGACAGCCTACGAATACGGCATAGATATCTTCATGACGCTGAACGCGATTCTGGCCGGCATGGATATCCGCCAGACCGTCCTCGGCTCCAAGATCCACAAGGCGAGCGCGCCCAAACTGGGGCCGATGTTCACCCAGGTCGCCACCACGCTTTTTTCGATGCTCGCTGAACACCGCGACATCTGGTTCGAATCCGCGCTTCAGCCGGGCGCGATGCCACTATGGCGTGACAGCGTGCACGCGGCTCCCGTTGTAAA
>RFIY01000324.1 GCA_003695505.1 Candidatus Dadabacteria bacterium
ACTGGGGCTTCGGCAAGGTCACCCTGGCTGGCATCGATGATCTCGACGTCTGGACGGACGTTCGGAGCGACATCGATCCGCCACGGGCCGACAATGTCGTTGCGCGAAATGCAGACAATGGCGTGCGGGTCAGCTGGACCAGCAATGAACTCGCCGCCGCCAGGCTGACGTGGAGCGATGGCGTGACGACGGTCATGAGCTATGGGCTGCGCGGAGAAATACTCGTTAACACAGGCGGCGCGCGCCATGCCGAACTGGAACTGGTCGATCCCACCGGCAACTGGGCGCCGGCGATCGGTGTGACGCTGCCAGACGGTCGCGGCTGTGGCTGTCACGTCGGGGGCGCGACAGGCGCGGATGCGCTGCCCCCTCTGGTGATGCTTGTGCTGTGGCTGTGGTTTCGGCAGACTGTTGGCGACGGGCCGCGCCAGAAACCGCGCCCCGTACGACCCAGCGAAAGGACAGGGTAAACATGGAAACTGAGCGCGAACAGGCGTTGCGGCAAAGGCTTGCGGCGCAACGGGTCGATCCGGATGATGTCGATGCAACCGTCCTCGACCCGGTGCCATTCGCGCATGCTGGTCGCGAACTCGACATTACCATCGAAACCGATGAGTTCACCCATATATGCCCGATGACCGGGCTGCCGGATTTTGGCACATTGCGCATACGCTATGCGCCGTCTGACAAGATCGTCGAACTGAAGAGCCTGAAGTACTATCTGGTGCAGTACCGCCAGGTCGGCATCTTCTACGAACACGTCATCTTCCGGATTCTCGATGATCTCGTCGCAGCCGTTGCACCGCGCTGGATGGAGATCATCTATGAGGTCCAGGCGCGCGGCGGCATCCGATCCGTCGTCACCGCGAGGTATCCGCAACCATAACCGGAACACCGATGTCGAGGGGGACTGATGAGGGGGAAAGGACTGCCGGATGATCCGGCCGTGCGCGCATTGCGACTGTTCAGTGCACAGGGTGTCGGTCCACGCGGTGTTGCTCGCGTGCGCGAGCGCTGGACGTTCGACGCACTGGCTGGCGCACGGGACGACACGCTCGATCCGATCGAACGCCGTGTCCGCGACGCACTGCTGCGTCCGGTTCGTGGCGAGAACCGCCAGATCGCGACGTGGCGCGAACGTTACCATCTGCTGACACCGGAACATCCTGACTGGCCGCAACGTCTGCAGCGCCTGCCCGACCCGCCCGTGTGGCTGTTTGTCGATGGGCGGCTGCCGACATTCGACCTGCCGTCGGTCGTCATCGTCGGCACAAGGCGGCCATCGGCGTATGGTCGATCGATCGCATCAACCCTGGCGCGCGACCTCGCCGACGCCGGGGTCACGATTGGTTCGGGACTCGCCTATGGCATCGACGCAGCCGCACACCAGGGTAGCCTTGCCGCCAGCCGGGGCGGGTTTGCCGTTGTCGCGCACGGCCTGGACATGACCGCGCCGCAACGCAACGCCGCCTTGCGTGCCGCCATGGTTGCCGCGGAAGGTGGTATCCTGACGGAGTACCCTCCTGAACAGGCTCCGGACGTCCATCAGTTCCCCGCCCGCAATCGACTGCTGGCGGCACTGGCCGACGCCGTCGTCGTGGTCGAGGGTGCACGCCGCAGCGGCTCCCTGATCACGGCGGAACTCGCGCTCGACATCGGCGTGGACGTACTGGCCGTTCCCGGCCGGGTCGGCGACGCCATGGCTGAAGGACCGCTGGGACTGCTGCGCAAAGGCTGCGCGCCAGCAGTGTGCGCAGACGACATCCTGGCTGCAGTTGGCTGGGTCCGGCGGGCGCTGGTGGACGCCTCCAGCGTACCCGAATATGGCCGCGCAATCTGGGAGGCGCTACCGCCGCACGGCGCGCTGCATCTCGATGAGCTGTCGGAGCGAACCGGGCGCAGTGTCGAGGCACTGTTGCCGGATTTGTTACAATTGGAGCTTTCCGGCTGGATCGACGCTCAGCCGGGCCAATATTACGGACGGGCGGCTCCAGTCAGATAACCGCCCAGTGAGAGGTCAATGGGAAAATCACTCGTCATCGTCGAATCGCCGACCAAGGCCCGAACGATCGAAAAATACCTGCCCAAGGGGTATGTCGTGCGGTCGTCGATGGGCCATGTGCGCGACCTGCCCAAGTCGAAGTCCGAAATTCCAAAGGCCTACCAGGACAAGCCCTGGGCAGAAATCAGCGTCAACTACGAGAATGAATTCGAGCCGATCTACATCATTTCACGCGGCAAGAAGAAAGTCATCGACGAACTCAAAAAGGAACTGAAGGACGCCGATGAGCTGATTCTCGCGACGGACGAGGACCGCGAGGGCGAGAGCATTTCCTGGCACCTGACCGAGATACTCAAGCCCAAGGTGCCCGTTCGACGTATGGTCTTCCACGAAATTACGCCGGAAGCCATCCAGGCGGCGCTGGCCGAAACGCGCGAGATCGACGAGAACCTCGTCCGGGCCCAGGAAACGCGGCGGGTCCTCGACCGGCTCGTCGGTTATACGGTCTCGCCGTTGCTCTGGAAAAAGATTGGCGGACAGTTGTCCGCAGGACGCGTCCAGTCGGCAGCCGTGAAACTGCTCGTCGATCGCGAACGGGAACGCCTGCGGTTCCGCACCGGGTCGTTCTGGGATCTGCGCGCGACGTTGGCGCGGCAGGACATCCCGTTCGATGCACGTCTGCATGCGGTCGATGGCACACGGATTGCCACCGGCAAAGATTTCGACGAACAGACCGGCCGCCTCAAGGAAGGCGCAAAGGCGCGGCTGCTCGACGAAGCTCAGGCGCGCGAACTGGCGAGATCACTCGAAACCGCCGCCTGGACTGTTCTCGAGGTCAAGGAAAAGCCGGAAACGCGCCGTCCGGCGCCGCCGTTCATCACCTCGACCCTGCAACAGGAAGCCAACCGCAAACTGAACCTGTCCGCGCGGCGCACGATGCAGATCGCGCAGGATCTCTACCAGCGCGGCTTCATCACCTATATGCGTACCGATTCGCCGGTGCTATCCGACCAGGCCATTCGCGCCGCGCGACACTGGGTCGAAAGCGAATACGGCAAAGACTTCCTCAGCCCGAAGCCACGGCAGTTCAAGCCGAAGGCGGCAACGAACGCGCAGGAAGCGCACGAGGCGATCCGTCCCGCGGGCGATCGCTTCAAGGCGCCGCGAGAAACCGGCCTGTCCGGTGAAGAGTTGAAGCTTTACGAACTGATCTGGAAACGCACCGTCGCATCGCAGATGGCTGACGCGAAACAGACCCAGATCACCGTCCGGATCGAAGCGGCCAATGCCGAGTTTCGCGCGACCGGAAAGCGCATCGATTTTCCGGGGTTCTTCCGCGCCTACGTCGAAGGCAGTGACGACCCGGATGCCGCGTTGGAAGACCAGGAGAAACCGTTGCCACCGCTGGCCGCGGGTGACACGGTTGACCTGCAGTCGCTTGAGGCCGTCGCTCACGAGACGAAGCCGCCCGCCCGCTACACCGAAGCTTCGCTGGTGCGCGCACTCGAAGAAAAGGGCATCGGCCGACCCAGCACCTATGCATCGATCCTCGGGACGATCATCGACCGCGGCTATGTGCGCGCCGAACGCAAGGCCCTGATTCCGACGTTGAAAGCGTTCGCCGTGACGCAATTGCTCGAGCAACATTTTCCGGAACTGGTCGATCTCGACTTTACCCGCGACATGGAAAACGTACTCGACCGCATCGCGGCCGGCGAGGCCGACTGGCTACCCTATCTTCGCGATTTCTACAACGGTCCAACGGGACTGCGGACCATCGCCAGCCAGCGCGAAGCCGAGATCGACGTCCAGCAGGCGCGCCAGATCGAGCTGCCCGACCTGGCGCCGCACGAAGTGCGAATTGGACGCTTTGGTGCCTACGCCGTTGTACACCTGGACGATGGCAACACCGTCAACGTCAACCTGCCCGACGAACTGAGCCCCGATCAGCTCACGCCCGAGTTTCTGCGCGAACTGGCCGAGCAAAAGGCCAGTGG
>RFIY01000325.1 GCA_003695505.1 Candidatus Dadabacteria bacterium
AGTCACAAACAGAGCAATTGGTCGCATCGCGGCGAGCCTCCATCGGATCCATAACGTTCCCTGTTAATCTAGCAGCCCGGCAGGCTGTTGGCAGCCTGTGTGTCGAATGTGGCTCCTGATGTGGTGGCGTCCCTGAACAGGGCTGGCTGCTAGCGCCGCGTAAGTACCCGGCGGCGATAACGTTCGGTCACGAACTTCAGAAGCGCTTCCGGTGCGACCCGTTTGGCGTGCCAAATCAGTCGGCCGTCGCGTTGCGGGATGATCAGGAAGCGCCCCCGTTCGCACCCGTTCAGGCCGGCCACCGCAACCTCGCGTGTCGTTGCCGTCGCGCGGCGAAACATCGACTCGGCCATTTTGCGTTGCCGGTCGTGACTGGAGCGGAAGCGGTCGAGCAGGTTGCTTGGGAAGAACGTCGGGCAGAGTACGGTGACCGAAACACCGTGTGCGCCCAGCTCTCCGCGCAGCGTCTCGCTCAGCGACAACACGCCGGCTTTCGAGACGTTGTACGGGCCCATTTCCGGCAGTGAGGCGATGGCTGCATTCGACGCAACGTTGAGAATCCAGCCGTTGCCGCGTTCACGCATGGCCGGAGCAAATGCGTGGCAGCCATGGATGACACCCCAGAGGTTGATCTCCAGACACCAGCGCCAGTCGTCGAGCGAGAAATCACCAATCGTCCCGGCGGCCGAGATGCCGGCATTGTTGATCAGCAGGTCCGTGCCGCCCCAGCGTTCGTCCATCTTGCGTGCGGCCTGTGCAAGCGCCTCGGGGTCGCGAACATCGCAGTTCAGCACCTGGGCCTGGCCACCCATTTCGTGAACCAGCCGTGCGGTTTCTTCTGCGGCGGTCGTGTCGATGTCGCCGAGGAGCAGGCGGGCCTGGTGGCGCTCGGCAAGAACCAGGGCCATCTCGCGGCCCAGACCACTGCCGGCGCCGGTAATGAAGGTGCGGATCTGGTTGGGAAAACGCACGGCTCAGTTCATCCGGTTGACGGCCGAGCGTGGCAGGACCGGCATCAGCCAGCGTAGCGCGGCCCACGGCCAGCGCGGCACGATAGCCTCGTCGGGTTCGCGCTCGATCGCCCTGACGAGCATCTTGCAGCCGGTTTCGGTATCGACCATGAACGGTGTATTCCTGACCTTTTCGTTGATTTCGGAGCGGATATATCCGGGATAGACGGTCGTGACCCGGATCGGTGTGCCCAGGAGGTCGACACGCAGCCCTTCGGACAGCGCCGCGAGGCCGGCCTTGGTCGCCGAGTAGACGTTTTGCGCGCGGGGCAGGCCGCGAAACGCGCTCATCGACGAGATCGTGACCAGGTGGCCGTGATTCTGCTCGCGGAAGATTTCCAGCGCCGCTTCGCACTGCGCGATCGCCGCGACGAAGTTCGTCGTCGCCGTCTGCAGGTTGGCGCGGGCGTAGCCGGTGCCGAGCGACGCACCCTTGCCCATCCCGGCGTTGACGATGACGCGGTCGAGGCCCCCGAGTTCGTCGCGAATGGTGCGGAAGACCTCGAACACGCGATCGGTGTCGTTGACGTCCAGTTCGTGAACCGCAACCTTGATGTCGGGATTGATGCGCCGCAGTTCGTCGCGCAGCGCTTCGAGCCGATCGGTGCGACGTGCGCAGAGGCCGAGGTTGCGCCCCATCTTGCCGAACTCGAGCGCCATGCCGTGCCCGAGCCCGGAACTCGCGCCAGTGATCAGGATGTTTTTTCGGGTCATGCCTTGCTCCCTTTGGCAGCCTGTTTGAGGTGCGCATATTTGTTCAGTTCCATGCGCGCGATCACGCCCTTGTGGACTTCGTCCGGCCCGTCGGCCAGGCGCAGCGCCCGCGCCATCGCAAACATCGCGGTCAGCGGGGTGTCGTTGCTCACGCCGGCGCCGCCATGGATCTGGATCGCGAAGTCGACGACGCGTTGCAGGACGTTCGGTGCGACGACCTTGATCGCCGAAATTTCGGTCATGGCCTGCATCGCGCTGCCCTGGTCGATTCTCCAGGCCGCGTACAGCGTCAGCAGGCGCGCCTGGTCGATCGCGATGCGCAGTTCGGCGACGCGCTCACGGTTGCCGCCCAGGTTGAGCAACGGTTTACCGAAGGCGACACGCTGCATACCGCGCTCGATCGCCAGTTGCAGTGCCGCCTCCGCTGCGCCGATGCAGCGCATGCAGTGATGAATGCGCCCGGGGCCGAGTCGTCCCTGGGCGATCTCGAAACCGCGGCCTGGTCCCGCGATGATGTTGCTGGCTGGAACACGCACATTGTCGAACCAGATCTCGCCGTGCCCGTAGGGCGCATCGAACTCGCCAAAGACCGGCAGCATCCGTTTGATCGTGACCCCTGGTGTGTCGATGGGCACAAGCACCATGCTGTGCTGTGCATAGCGGTGCGCATTCGGGTCGGTCAGCGCCATGAAGATCAGCACCTTGCAGTCGGGGTGACCGATGCCGGTGCTCCACCATTTCTTGCCGTTGAGGACGACCTCGTCGCCTTCGACGATGGCCGTGGCCTGCATGTTGGTGGCGTCGGACGATGCGACGTCCGGTTCGGTCATACAGAACGCCGAGCGGATTTCGCCGCGCAACAGCGGTTCGAGCCACTGTTTTTTCTGTTCCGGACTGCCGTACTTGTGCAGCACTTCCATGTTGCCGGTATCGGGGGCGTTGCAATTGAAGATCTCCGCTGCAAAGAGGCTCTTGCCGGTCTCTTCGGCGACCAGCGCGTACTCGGTATTCGTCAATCCGGGACCGTCTTCGAGATCAGGCAGAAACATGTTCCAGAGGCCTTCGGCCCGCGCCTGCTGCTTGAGTTCGGTGATGCGTGGATCGACCTGCCAGGTGGTCCAGTCCGGATTGTCGATGTGTCCGTTGGCGCGACGCTCCAGGTATTCGCGCTCGAGCGGCCGGATGCGCTCGTCAATGAACGTGCGGACACGGGCGACATAGTCGCGTGCC